>CAIRWJ010000200.1 GCA_903882245.1 uncultured Microbacteriaceae bacterium
AGATACGTTTCAGGAATCGCGCGTTTGATTCCACGATTCTGATCAAACTTGGGGAATCGGGCGACCAGGACCTCGTTGACCGCGAGTACGGAATGGTGATCGGCGTCTCGCGACAATTCGTACGTCGCATCAAAACTGTCAAAGGTGAAATCGTCGACCGAGGCGAACGCTGCGCCAGGGCTCAACAGGGCAACCAGAATGATGGCGAGCCCGAGGATTTTCTTCACGGATTTAGCGTACTGCCCAAGGATATTTGCCGACAGTCAATCACTACGCGCTGGGCAACTCGTAGCCCCGCTTTGCGTTCACAAGGAGCCCGTCGGACAAAAGTCCTTCGAGCGCACGGTCGCGCTTCGACGGGTCGGCGACCGCATTCGCAATCTGTTCGGAGGAGATGTTCGGGTGGGAGCGGGCGAGCGCAAGGATTGCCCCACGCGCCTGACGGACACTCCCCTCGTATTTCGCCTGTGGAGTTCGCGTCCGACCGGCATTAGCGGGGAAACCCGCGACAGCCCATGCGCAGTGTTCCACGATTGGACACTCACTGCAGTTCGGGGTGCGGGCGGTACAGAAAACCGCACCGAGTTCCATCACGCCGGCATTGACCGCGACGGATTCGGCGGGGCTAGCAGGAAGGACTGAGTCCATCAGGTCCAGGTCAGCTTTGACGCGCGGGGGTTCCGGTTCGGCGATGCCGAGGACCGCGCGCGCGAGAACTCGGCGAATGTTCGTATCGACGACGGGAACGCGTTGACGGAACGCGAAAGCGGCAACGGCCCTCGCGGTGTACGACCCGATACCGGGCAGGGACTCGAGTGCGTCGACGTCGTCGGGAACAACTCCCCCAAACTCGTCGCGGATTCGCGTCGCGGCCACGTGCAGGTTGAGCGCACGGCGGGGATAGCCCAGCTTTCCCCACGCGCGAACGATGTCGGCGGGTGATGCCGCTGCGAGAGCACCGGGAGTGGGCCCGCGCTCGATCCACTCAATCCACATCGGTGCGACCCGGGCGACGGGTGTCTGCTGCGCCATGATTTCTGACAGCAAAACGCCCCACGGGGTTGTGCCCGATTCGCGCCAGGGCAACGGGCGCGCGGAACGCCGAAACCACCGCGCCACGACAGTCATCGCGGCACGTTCGCGGTCGCTATGCCTCGTCGTCATCCTCGTGAGGCTTGACGTATGGGTCGGCGTCACCGGCGAATTCCTTGCCCTTGGCTTCTTTCGCGACCTGAATGTCGCGCTGGTTGGCTTGGGCAAGAAGGTCTTCAATATGGGCCGAGGTCTCGGGCAGGGCGTCGAGGATGAACTCGAGCGACGGGGTCAGGCGTGCGGTGATGTTGCGCCCCACCTCGGAACGCATCATTCCCGTCGCGGACTTCAACGCATCCCACGAATTCTGTCGTTCTTCGTCAGTGCCGTAGACCGAGAAAAAGATTGTCGCGTGCTGCAAGTCGCCCGTGACGCGCACATCGGTGATCGTGACGAAACCAAGTCGGTCGTCACGAAGACCTTTGTCGAGGCGGCGCGCAACAATTTCCTTGATGCGTTCCGCCATCTTGCGTGCGCGGTCAGGAGCAGACATTAGACGCGCTCCTTCTCCTTCATCTCAATCGTCTCGATCTCGTCACCGATTTGAATGTCGTTGTATTTGCCCAGGCCGATTCCACACTCGAAGTCGGTCTTGACCTCGGAAGCGTCGTCCTTGAAGCGTTTGAGCGACTCGATAGCGAGACCATCGGCGATGACGACACCCTCGCGGATGACGCGAGCCTTGGCGTTTCGCGTGATCGTTCCCGAGCGCACGATACAACCAGCGACGTTTCCGAACTTGCTCGAACGGAACACCTCGCGGATTTCGGCGACACCACTCTGGATCTCTTCGAATTCCGGCTTGAGCATTCCCTTGAGCGACTGTTCGATCTCGTCGATCGCGTTGTAAATGACGTTGTAGAAACGAACGTCGACGCCTTCACGCTGGGCACGCTCGCGCGCCTTCGTGTCGGGGCGAACGTTGAATCCGACGACAATCGCGTTGTCGATCGTGGCGAGGTTAATATCGCTTTCGGTGATCGCACCGACACCGCGGTGGATGATGCGCAGCGTGACCGAATCGTCGACCTCGATCTTGAGAAGAGATTCTTCGAGCGCTTCGACCGCACCCGACACATCACCCTTGAGGATGAGGTTGAGTGCCTGCACCTTGCCGTCTTCGAGGGCCTTCGAGAAGTCCTCGAGCGAGATGCGCTTGCGAGCCTTGGCCAGCAGAGCGTTGCGCTCGGCCGCCTCGCGCTTTTCAGCAATCTGACGGGCGGTGCGGTCGTCGTCGGTCACGATGAACGAGTCACCCGCGCGGGGGACGCTCGACAAACCCTGAACCTGGACCGGACGCGACGGGTAGGCCTCGTCGATCTTGTCGCCGTGCTCGTCGACCA
>CAIRWJ010000201.1 GCA_903882245.1 uncultured Microbacteriaceae bacterium
AGGTGGTCGACCAGGCGGGACCAACCAGGGTGAGCGACGCGAACATCACTTGCGTGAAGTGCGTCAGAGACAGAGACTCCCAATCCGATTTCTGCGACTATCACTCGGCATTCGTCGGAGAGTTCGCCTACCCCGCTGGTGGCAATTCGCTCGAGCGCGATAGGCACCGACATGCCGGCAGAGACACAGAGACCGATGAGGTCCAGTGCGCCGGGGAGTTCGTCGGAAATTGCGCTTGTGCGGCGTCGCCTCGCAGCAATCTGACTGATGAACGATGTGGGGATGCGAAGCACGAGTCCAAGGGAACGTAGTGCTCCGTCCCGCTCAACGACCGGTGTTCGGGGGGTGGAGATGTCTCGGATATGCGGCGCGAGTTGAATCGCGATGCGGGAAGCAGACGAACCCGCCACCATGACGAACAAGCCAAGGCCGAGCAGGGCACCCAGAGCAATCTCAATCATCGAGAGCCCCAATTAGCCAACGAGCTGGTTCGCGCATCGACCCCAACGCACGCATGACGAAATACGCAACCGCGGTGACCCCCGCGGACACCACGATCAGCAGTGTTCCCGCCACCGTGGAGTACGTCTCTCTGTTTTCGGGCCTGCTGGCCAAGAGCGCCAACACAATCCAGGGGGACACAACCCCGAGTGTTGCCGCGTGCCGCACCCATGACTGTCGTGATTGGGCTTCGTGCCGCATCGCGGACTCCCTGCGAACCGAACGACCGAGTTCCGCCAACACCACCGGGAGCGCGGTTCCTCCGTATTCGCGTGCGACCACGATCGACTCGACTACGCGGTCGGCAATCGGATCGGCGAGTGCGCGTTGTAACCGACGCATCGCCGAGTCGACATCGCTACCTCGCCGAAGATTCGACTCCAGCTCCGCCCACGCGGTGCGCCACTCCCTCGGGATGATGGTGGCCGCGGCTGTTACCGCATCCGTCAGAGTCGACCCAGAGCGAAGCGCGACCCGAATCGAATCAATCACGTCGGGCCACAGTGCCCGCGCGCGTTGTCGACGCCGATCGCGCGCGCTCGCCAAGGCGATGATGGGAATCCCGCAGCCCACAACAAAACCTAGCGGGGCGATACTCGGAATCGGAATAATCGTCGCTGCGAGCGCGCCGGTAATGACCGCGACGGTGGCCATGACAACACCGATGACGGCTAGAGATACGCCGGCGAGGCCTGATTCGTCGAACCAGGTGCGAACCGGCGACCGCCGCCGTGACCTGGCCGGAATCGCCATCAGCGATATTCCCAGACCTAAGACAACTCCGCAGGTAATTACTGCCGCGCCCACAGCGATTCCATTGTCAGTGCACCAGAATCGTCCGACGCGATCGATCGAGCGATATCGACAACTCTCCGTTGCCCATCGCCGTCCATACGGCAATGAACCACGAGGTCGATGGTTGCGAGAATTGTTGACGTCACAAAAGCCTCGGACACCCCGCCCGCGAGTTGGCACAGGGTCACGAGTTTGCGAACGGCATCAGAGGCCGAGTTGGCGTGAATGGTGCACAGCCCGGGAATTCCCGAATTGAGGGC
>CAIRWJ010000202.1 GCA_903882245.1 uncultured Microbacteriaceae bacterium
CCTCGCTGCCCGAGGCGTGTGTGCTGCTATTCGGCCAGGAAGGACCGGGTCTGTCTCCGGAGGCAATCGCCGCGTGCGACGTCGTCGTCGAGATCGAGCAATTTGGCTCTACCCGATCGCTTAATGCGTCGGCCGCCGCCGCCATCATCATGCATTCGTGGATCCGAGAGCACGTGGTCGCCAAACGGTAGACTGAGAAAGTTCGCCGATCGAAGGAATCGACATGCCCGCAGTAGTCATCGTTGGAGCCCAGTGGGGTGACGAGGGTAAGGGCAAGGCAACCGACCTCATCGCGGGACGTATCGACCACGTCGTCAAATTCAACGGCGGAAACAACGCCGGCCATACGGTCGTTATCGGTAACGAAAAGTACGCTCTGCACCTCTTGCCCTCTGGGATTCTCACCGAGGGAGTCGTACCCGTGATCGCGAACGGCGTTGTCATCGACCTCGAGGTTTTGTTCGAGGAACTGGACGCGCTGACCAGCCGCGGTATCGACGTCTCGAAACTTCGGGTGTCGGCCAATGCTCACGTAATCACCTCGTATCACCGCACCCTCGACAAGGTCACCGAACGTTTCCTCGGAAAGCGCCAAATCGGGACGACGGGTCGCGGCATCGGCCCCACCTACGCGGACAAGATCAACCGCGTCGGTATCCGCATCCAAGACATCTTTGACGAAGGAATCCTGCGCCAAAAGGTCGACGGAGCGTTGGACATGAAAAACCACCTCCTCGTCAAGATCTATAACCGCCGCGCGATCACCGCTGACGAAATCGTCGACGAACTGCTGTCGTACGCGGACCGACTTCGCCCCTTGGTGTGCGACACGTCTCTATTGCTCCACGAGGCGCTCGCCGACGGCAAGACCGTCTTGTTCGAAGGTGGCCAGGCAACGATGCTCGACGTTGACCACGGCACATACCCATTCGTCACGTCGTCAAATTCAACCGCGGGAGGCGCCTCAACCGGTTCCGGCATCGGGCCGAACCAGATTTCTCGCGTGATCGGAATCGTCAAGGCCTATACGACTCGTGTCGGGTCGGGGCCCTTCCCGACGGAACTCGACAACGACGAAGGCGAACGCCTTCGCCAGGCTGGCGCTGAATTCGGCACAACTACCGGTCGCCCGCGTCGCTGCGGATGGTACGACGCCCCGATTGCCCGATATTCGGCTCGCATCAACGGAATCACTGACTTCGTCCTCACCAAGCTTGATGTGCTCACTGGACTAACTGAAATCCCCGTCTGTGTGGCCTACGAAGTCGAGGGGGTGCGGTTCGATGAAATGCCCGTCAACCAGTCCGATTTCCACCATGCGACACCCATTTATGAATCGTTCCCCGGCTGGACCGAGGACATCTCGTCTGCCCGAACGTTTGCCGAACTACCCGCTAATGCACAGAATTATGTCCACGCGATCGAGAAAATTTCCGGCGCCCGGTTCTCGGCAATCGGCGTCGGTCCTGCCCGCGATGAAATTATCGCGATACACGACCTTCTTGACTAGAACATCCAAGTTTTGTCCAAGATTTGGCTAAAGGCTGAACGGACAGCAAACAGCGGATTTACACTGGAACTATGGAACATGAGAGAACGCGCATGATGCGCCGACCCATTGTCATCACAGTGGCGACCGCCGTGTTGTTGTTGACGACGCTGGCGGGTTGCGCCTCGAGCGTTCCCAGTGAGTCAATGAGCGTGCTCGACGGAAACGAAATTCTTACTGCCGACCTCGGCAGTGATGTGACGGCACGTGGCGTGGTTCTCGCCGCGGTCCTCCTTGTTGCGGGTGACGTCGAAAAAGCTCTCACCAAGGGTCTTGTCACTGCCCCCGAGGTGCAGGCCGCGCGCAAGGCAATCGACGAAGGAACCCTCGATATGTGGCGCCAGCGAGCCGATGCGGACGGGGCTACCCCGTGATGC
Organism: uncultured Microbacteriaceae bacterium; assembly: GCA_903882245.1. Classification (GTDB taxonomy): domain Bacteria; phylum Actinomycetota; class Actinomycetes; order Actinomycetales; family Microbacteriaceae; genus MWH-TA3. The sequence continues at coordinate 1,927 of CAIRWJ010000202.1, forward strand.
GCAAATCCGCTTTCGTCACCGCCACGGTCATTGGTGCGGTCGTGTTCACTGGCACGACTCCGGCCCAGGCCGCGGATCAAAACGCAGTCAAGCGTGCCATTGTGACCACGGTGCTCAATGATCTTGGAGTCCAACCGACCGATCAGCTCGTCAACGGGATTGTCGGCGATATCCCAATTGAATTTCTGGACTCGGCGTTGGTTCGCGAGGTC
>CAIRWJ010000203.1 GCA_903882245.1 uncultured Microbacteriaceae bacterium
ACTGATGCGCTCGATTTCCGAGCCAGCGGCCTCAGCTTGGGCCCGAAGCCTCGACTTCTCTGAGATGATTTCGGCGTTCCGCGCATCGGCAGAGCGCAAGTCGGCCAGCGCCGTCGCGGCAATCGTTTTGGCTGATTGCAGGTCGTTGCGAAGAGTGTCGAGCGAGTTGCGCCGACGTTCGATTTCGGTCGAGACGGTTCCGAGCTTTCTCTTCGCCTCGTCGCGCTCACCGGCCAATTCAATCCGCGAACGCTGAGCGCCGTGGCCACCCCGCAACACGAATCGGGTCAACACCTCACCCGCGCGAGTGACCAACACCGCAGAATCGGCGATTCCCGCGGAGACAACCGCCGGCCATGCCGCTCGAGCCGCATCCAGGTCGTCGGCGACGTATGTGTGCGACAAAATTCCCGTGATTCCCGCCGGACCGGTTACCAGTTCGGACGCCGATTGCACGCCCGCCACGGCGATGACGCGTGGGTCAGGGCCATCGGTTTTCGCAAGAACCACCTCAACCCGACCCGCGTCGGTTTCGGTTGCGTGTGCGAGTGCATCGATGGCATTGTCACGCGTATCGGCAAGAATCGCGTCGGCGAGGCCTCCCAGGGCGGCGGTAATCGCTGCCTCGAAACCGGGAGTCACCGTGATGTTGTCGGCAACGAGCCCGCGGATTCCGCGACGACCGGTGACCGAATCGCGTCCGTCCTTCGACTCCAACGCCGACGACAGGGCAGAGACACGAGCGGCGAGAGCATCGCGCTCGCGCTCCAGAGTGTGCAGAGTTTCCCGATCGGCGTCGACAGATGATTGCAATTCGAGAACCCGCGCATCAGCCGTCGTAACCGCGGTTTCGAGTTCCGTGTTGGTTCCACCCGGACTGTCGTCGATTTCGGACAGCGCTGACTCGGCCTCGGTCTGACGCATCGCGGCAGCCTCGCGAGCGCTTTCGCTGCGCAACAGTTCGCCTTGTGCGCTTGCCACACGGGAACGTGCGAGGTCGACGCGACCCTCGAGCGACGCGCGGTCGAGATCGTGCTGAGTGATGAGCACTCCCTGCTCGGCAATCTCGTGGTCGATGGCATCAAGATTCGCGGCGGTAGTCGCCGTCGCCGCGGCAGCGGCTCCGACCTTGGCTTCCATGTCCGTCACCTGCAACTCGAGTGCGGCTACCTCAATCCGTGCGGCTTCAACCATCTCATCCGATATCGCGAGGATCGGAGTGGACTCTGAGATGTCCTGCGACAAGAGCGTGGTGCGGTCGCGAATGATCTGGCTGAGGTTCCGGAAACGTTCTCGCACCTGCTCGAGTTCAAACGACACCCGACGGTGGCTATCAACAGCATCCGACGTCAATTCCTGTTCGAGCGTTCTAATCCGAAGCGAGACCTGGTCGAGTTGGTCGGCGACGGCGATTCGTTCGGTTTGACGTTCCGTCTCGGTTTGTTGGTGTTCGTTGATGTCGCGGCGCAGCGACACGACGTCGTCCGCGAGAATTCTTGCTCGGGCATCACGAACGACAGCGGCGATGTTCTGAGCCTCACGCGCAACGTCGGCCTGTTGACCAAGCGGCTTGAGCTGACGCCGAATTTCGCCCGAAAGGTCAGTGAGACGCGTGAGGTTCGCCTGCATTGCATCGAGTTTGCGGACCGTCTTTTCCTTACGGCGACGATGCTTGAGAATTCCGGCTGCTTCTTCGATGAATCCGCGGCGGTCCTCGGGTGTCGCCGACAATACGGTGTCTAGCCGGCCCTGGCCCACGATGACGTGCATTTCGCGACCCAAACCCGAATCAGACAACAGTTCCTGGACATCGAGAAGTCGGCAGGATTCGCCATTGATGGCGTATTCCGACTGGCCGTTGCGAAACAAGATTCGCGAAATCGTCACCTCGGTGTATTCGATCGGCAGAGCGCCGTCCGAGTTGTCGATTGTCAGCGTGACCTCGGCGCGACCGAGCGGGCCTCGGGTTGATGTTCCCGCAAAAATGACGTCGTCCATTTTTCCGCCGCGCAGAGTCTTGGCGCCTTGCTCACCCATGACCCACGCGAGACCGTCGACGACGTTCGACTTACCCGACCCGTTGGGGCCGACGACAGCGGTGACCCCTGGTTCGAACTGGAAGGTCGTCGGTTGAGCGAACGACTTGAAGCCCTTGAGGGTCAGGGACTTCAGATACATCTCACCATTATCCCGAACAGTTCCGCGGAAAACTAACGGCGAGTTCGCACAGACCGCTGACAAGCGGGGCAAAAGTGCGACGAGCGGTTCTGCCACGGTTCACGGACGATAAGCGTGTCACATCGGGCACACGGCTTGCCCTCTTGGCCGTAGGCGTTGAGTGACACGTCGAAATAACCGGATTCGCCGTTCACATTGACGTACAGCGCGTCAAACGATGTACCTCCAGCGTCGAGCGCCGTGGTCATCACCGAACGAACCGCGTCGAACAATCGACGGTAATCAATCGGGCGGATTCGATCGGCGGGTGTCGCATAGTGAATCCGGGCAGCCCATAACGCCTCGTCGGCATAAATGTTCCCGATTCCCGAGACGAGGCCCTGATTGAGCATGGCAACCTTCACACCGGTCGTACGCTTACGAAATCGGGCGATGAGAGCGTCGACGTCGAGCGCCGGGTCGAGGATGTCTCGGGCAATGTGCGTGACCGACGACGGAACGAACGGGGAGTCCGAGCCGAGCCCGGCGGCGAACCCGTCCTGCCCGTCGACCAGCGAGTCCAGTGCGAGTGAGCCAAAAAGTCGTTGGTCGACGAATGCGACCGCGGGTCGACCGTCGAGCGTGAGGCGAACGCGTTCGTGGCGTATCGGATCACCGTCGACGACACGAATCTGTCCGCTCATTCCGAGATGAATAACCAACGAATCCCCGGTGTCGAGCGGACACCAGACGAATTTCCCCCTGCGAACAGCTGACTCGATTCGTGTGCCCGTCAACGTGGAGGCGAAATGCGTGGCGCTTCCGGGGTGGCGTTTGAGTGCGCGCGCATCGAATACCGTGACGCCGGTCACACGCGCACCGACGAGATGCGTCAGAAGTCCTCGACGAACAACCTCGACCTCAGGAAGTTCCGGCATCGGTTATCGGGACAATTCGGCTAGCGCCTTGTGAGCAGCGGCGGATTCGGCGGCCTTCTTGCTCGAGCCGCTTCCAGCGCCCAGCGAAATCCCGTCGCTTGAGACCGTTGCGTGGAACACGCGGGAATGGTCGGGGCCTTCCGCGGTGATGGCGTAAACGGGCTTGCCCATCGAGTGTCGGTCACAGTGTTCCTGCAGAGCCGTCTTGTGGTCCATCGAGATGCCAAAACGGTCAGCCTGATCGAAGAGTGGCCCGACCAATCGGATGACCAACTCGGCTGCGGCCTGCTGACCGAGGCTGAGATACGTCGCACCGATGATTGATTCGACGACGTCGGCAAGCAGGGAGGACTTGTCGTGACCGCCCGTCGACACCTCGCCGTTCCCGAGTCGAAGGAAACCGCCGAGGTCAATCGACCGCGCGACCTCGGCGAGCGCGGTGGTACTGACGAGCGCAGCACGGCGCTTGGACAAATCCCCCTCGGGCAACTCGCTAAAGCGTTCGTACAATTCGAGCGTGACGACCTGTTGCAGAATCGCATCCCCGAGGAATTCGAGACGCTCGTAGTGGCTTCCCCCGTGCTCGTAGGCATAGGACCGATGCGTGAGGGCCTGCTCGAGAAGTTCCGAGGGAATCGACACCCCGAGGATCCCCGCGAGTTCAGCGGGGTCACGAAAACCTGAGGGTGTGGTCATGAGAATGAGAACAGCGCGTCGGAACCTAACGTCCTGACGCGCTGTCGATCACAAAGGTTTAGGCGTCGGCGACCTTGCGGCCCTTGTACTCCATGAAGAGTGCAGTGCCGACGGAATCGGTGACAACCTTCGCGCGATGCGGGAGGCTGTAGACGGTCTTGCCGTTCTCGACGGTCTTGACGAGCGTAGGGATTTCAGCCTTCCACTGCGAACGACGAGAGCGCGTGTTGGAACGCGACTGTTTGCGCTTGGGAACTGCCATGATTATTTCCTCTTTTTGGCGGCCGGTTTACTGGCCGTGGTCGTGTCGTCAGAAGCCAAAGCCTCTAGGGCCGCCCATCGTGGATCGATGTACGGCGAATCGTTCGAACGCGGTTCCATCAGCTTGTCGCCCGTTTCCGGATCGAGCCCCAGACAGTCCTCGTCGCACAGTGGTTGGAACGGTAGTTCTAACACCACCGCGTCTCGAACAAGCTGTTCACAATCCACGTGATTATCGTGAACAAAAAACTCGAGTTCCTCCGTAGCAGAATACGCGAAAAGTTCTTGGAATTCCACTTCGACCGGGACCATGACCTGATCGAGGCATCGAACGCACTCCGCTTCGGCGGTCGTTTCGACTTCAGCGGATACCAAAATGCCGTCATGGAGGCCCTCGAGGCGAACGTCCATCACGATGGTTGTGCCCTCGAGGACCGAGGCGACTCCTTCGCCCAAGCGGTGTGGAGCGGGGAATTCGAGGTGTTTTTCGCGGTCTTCACCGATGCGCTGAGACACGTCGAAAACGTTGACGTGGTATGGGTTAGAGGACGAGGTCTTCACACTTAAAGGGTAACGCCCGAACGCGGTCAAACGCTACGAATACTCGGCAGAATTCATGAACGTCGAGACGGCGCCCGGAACATACGGCGAAACGTCGCCACCCAGTGCCGCGACCTGCCGAACAAGCGACGACGACACGTGGCTGTGCTCGGGGTTCGGCAACACAAAAACGGTTTCGATACCGGCGAGGTCACGATTGACGATGGCCATCGGCGTTTCGTAGGTGACATCAACCTCGGTTCGAATCCCCTTGACAATCGCGTTCGCGCCGACCTCTTGGCAGTAGTCGACCAGCAGTCCGACACTCCAACTGGTGACGGTAACGCGGTCCGAGATTCCCGCGTCGGCAAGAGATTGTTCGATGAGTTCGACGCGACGAGCGACCGGCAACAGTGCTGATTTGGAGGGGTTGTGAACGACGACGACATGGACCTCGTCAAAAAGATTGCGCGCGCGTTCGACGACGTCAAGGTGACCCAGAGTGACGGGGTCGAACGAACCGGGAACCACGGCGAGCGACGTCATGCTCCCAGCGTAATCGCGAGAGGCGCCGATGTCAGTTCTTGGCGAGGAATTCCCTCTCACGTTGCGACAATCGACGATCCAGCGCATCGCGTAGCGCCGTGTGTTCCTCGAGGGTCGGATCGACGTCGAGCACCGCCTGGGCGTGGGTTCGAGCCGCCTCGATAATGGGCCCATCGACCGTCACTCGGACGAGGACGAGTCCGCTGCGACCACCCGACTGGCTCTCGCCCAACACATCGCCCTCGCGACGCAGTTCGAGGTCCTTCTGCGCGAGCTCGAACCCGTCAAGCGTCGATGCCACCGCCTCTACGCGATCGCGGGCCAGGGTGTTATCGTCAGCGTACGTCACGAATAGTGCCAAACCGGGGACTCCGCCTCGACCGACCCGGCCGCGAAGTTGGTGCAACTGGCTCACGCCGAATCGATCGGCGTCGAGAACGACCATCGTTGAGGCGTTGGGAACGTCGACGCCGACCTCGATGACGGTTGTCGCGACAAGAACATCAATCTCGCCCGCGGCGAACGCCGTCATGGTCGCGTCCTTCTCGTCGCCGGACAGACGACCGTGAATCATCTCGACCCGGCGACCAGGCAGCGCGGCTCGAACAACGGGCAGAATTTCGGTCACGCTGGCGCGAGGTGCAGCCGCGGGGATGTCCTCGACCAGGTCGGCATCGCCATCGGACGTCGTTGCATCAATCGCGGAGCACACGACGAAGCCCTGTCGACCGGCGTCAATCTCTTCGCCGAGCCGCGTCCACACACGAGAAATCCACGCAGGATGATCGACGAGAGGAACAACGTGCGAGGTGATCGGAGCGCGACCGGCGGGCAGAGTCCGAATCGTCGAGATATCGAGGTCGCCAAATACCGTCATTGCGACCGTTCGAGGTATCGGGGTTGCGGTCAGGACGAGGACGTGCGGCGAGTTCCCCTTGCGCTTGAGTGTGTCGCGTTGTTCGACACCGAACCTATGCTGCTCGTCAACCACGACGAGAGCGAGTTCATTGAAGGTCACCGCATCGGCAAGCAGTGCGTGTGTACCAATCACAAGCCGGGCCGAGCCACTCGCGACCGCGAGTTGAGCCCTTTTTTTCTGGGACGCCGGCAGACTGCCGACGAGCAGGGTCGGATTCAACCCCTCGGCAAGGCTCCCGAGAGTGGCCGCAATCGACCGCGCGTGTTGGGTTGCGAGGACTTCCGTCGGAGCAATCAACGCAGCCTGCCCACCATCCTCGATTGCGGTGAGCATCGCGCGAATAGCGACAAGCGTCTTACCGGAACCGACCTCGCCCTGGACGAGGCGATTCATCGGCCGGGCGCGAGCCATGTCCTCGTCGATCTCAGCACCCACCGTTGATTGGTCAGCAGTGAGTTCGAACGGCAACGCCGAATCAAACTGGGCGCGAAGTGCTCCCGGGGTTCTGGGCATCGAAACCGCCTCGGCGGCGCGAAGTCGGTCACGAAGCAACGCTGTTTGGACAAGGAATGCCTCATGGAATCGAAGGGTCTCACGCGCCGTGCGCCATTCGCCGTGGTCGGTGGGCCGGTGAATCGCGCGGATCGCATCGGCAAGTGACACGAGTCCGCGGTCGGCTCGGACCGTTTCCGGCACGGGGTCGTCGAGTTCGGGAAGGACATCGAGCACAACGCCCAGCGCTTTGGCGATTTGCCACGACGCGACCGTGCTCGTTGCCGGATAGATCGGAATGGGTGTCTTCGCCCACAGTTCAGCGACCTCGTCCGAGACGTTCTCGTCCTCATCAAACAATTCGTAATCGGGGTGGGTCAGTTGTCGTTGACCGCGGAACTCGCCGACCTTGCCCGCAAAGATTCCGCGCACACCGCGGCGAAGTGAGTTCGCTCGCCAGGCTTGGTTGAAAAACGTCAGCGACAAGGTTCCGGTTCCGTCCGAAATCACAATTTCGAGAAGCGACCCTTTTCGCCCATTCATCGGCCGATTGTTTACCCGAACCACCTCGGCGACGATTGTGACCGACTCGTCGAGGGGTAGCGAATCGAGCGCCGTCAGTTCGCCGCGTTCGGCGTATCGCCGCGGGTAATGACCGAGAAGCCCGCCGACTGTGTCGAAACCGAACGCCTTGGTCAGCGCCTTCGCCGTGCGGTCGCCGATGACCCGTGGAAGCGGGGTGTCGAGGAATGCGGCGGTTTCGGTCACGGTTTTACGCTACCCCCGCACCGAGGCGCTTTCCGTGATTGGGGCCGTGGTCGCTAACCTTGGGGCGTGACGCGAATCATCTCGGGAGCCGCCGGTGGCCGAATCCTCACCGTTCCGGCGACGGGAACCCGGCCAACCGCCGACCGCGTTCGCGAAGCCGTCTTTTCGCGCTTCGACGCACTCACGACGATTGCCGGTGCTCGGGTTCTCGACCTGTATGCGGGATGCGGGGCGGTGGGGCTCGAAGCAGCATCCCGAGGTGCGTCTCGCGTCGACCTCGTCGACAACTCGGAAAAGGCTGTCAAGGTGATGTCCAAGAACACCGCACTCGTCGCCCCGGCCGTACCGGACTGTTCAATCCGCGTGCACCGATCGAGTGTCGCCGGGTTTGTCGGCGCGAGCGCCGAAACGTGGGATGCGGTGTTCATCGACCCGCCGTATGACATGGACAATGCCGCGTTACGCACGACGATGGACCTTTTGCTGCCGCGGTTGTCCCCCGATGCCGTCGTCGCCGTGGAACGGGCGAGCCGCGACCCAGAGCCCGAATGGCCCGAAGGTTACGGTGTTCTCGCCCCCAAGGATTACGGTGAGACCCGGGTTTACTGGCTCGACGTCGCCGAATAATCAGCGAACGGGTCCCACCCACCGCGGGAATCGAACGGCACGCCGTCGACCATTACCCCCGCACCCGGAGCGACTCGGCCGACAACGCGGAAATCGGCTGGCAGTTTCGCCTTGAGCGGGAAGCACGCCACCATCGCGTGGTCTTCACCGCCTGTAAGGGCGTCGATGTCACCTACGGCGGACAGATCAAGATCGATGGCGACACCGCTTGCAACGGCGATGCGACGCGCATCCAACACCAAACCATCGCTGACGTCCATCATCGCCGTGGCGCAGGCCAGCGCAGCGGCGCGACCGGCGGAAATCGGGGGTTCGGGACGCAATTGCGCGGCGACGGCGACGGGATGAGACGCCCAGGCCTCTGCTACTGCCACCGGGTCAATGGTTCCGTCAGGGGCTACGGCGCAATCGAGCAGAATGTCGAGACCGCGCTTCGCATTGCCGAGAGCCCCCGCAACGGCAACAACGTTTCCGATGGACGCGCCCGAACGAGTCACGGGCTCGACGCCATCGAATTCCCCCAGCGCAGTAACCGCGAGC
>CAIRWJ010000204.1 GCA_903882245.1 uncultured Microbacteriaceae bacterium
CGCACCTCGACGTCGATCGATACTTGATCGATGGCACGATGCAGGACACGGTTCTTGCCCTCCGAGAACTTGACCTCAGCGGCCAATCGTCTACCTCGTGGTACAACGACCACGTCGTGTATACGCACGGTTATGGAATCGTCGCCGCCTACGGAAACGAACGCAACGCCGACGGCCAGCCGACATTCCTCGAATCGGGGATTCCCGTGTCGGGCGCGCTCGGTGCGTACGAACCCCGAATCTATTTCGGTGAGTCATCGCCGCCCTACTCGATTGTCGGCGCACAAGGTGCGGACGGGTCACTCGAACTCGACTACCCATCGGCATCCTCCGAGTCCGAGGCGGGAAACGCGAAATACACCTTCGAAGGTGACGGCGGCCCCAAGCTGGACAGCATCTTCACCCGGTTGATTTACGCGATGCATTTCCAATCCGAACAGCTGCTGTTGTCAGACGCAATATCTGATGACTCACAGATTTTGTACGACCGTCACCCGCTGGTTCGTGTCAACAAGGTCGCGCCATATTTGACTCTCGACAATGACCCGTACCCCGCTGTTGTGGACGGACGAGTCGTGTGGATTGTCGATGGCTACACCACGAGCACGAACTACCCCTATTCGACCCCGGTTGATATCTCGACCGCAATTCTCGACACCTACACTGCTGGGTCGACCGTACCGAGCGGTGCGGCTAATTACATGCGCAACTCGGTAAAGGCGACGGTCGACGCGTATGACGGCACGGTCACGATTTATGCGTGGGACGAGACGGATCCGGTGTTGTCGACCTGGGCAAAGATTTTCCCCGACACACTCCAGCCGGCAGGCGAAATGAGCGCCGACCTACTCGCGCACATCCGTTACCCCTCGGACTTATTCAAGGTCCAGCGCGAGGTTTTGGGTTCGTATCACGTGACGGACCCCGGAACGTTCTACTCATCCGAGGACACGTGGGTCACTCCGAACGATCCGGTGTCTACACCCGAAAACCCCACGCTTCAACCGCCGTATTACTTGACGATGCAGATGCCGGGTGCCGAAAAGCCCGCCTTCTCGTTGTATTCGACGTTCATTCCGCAGGCCACGGGCGAAAACTCGCGAAACGTCCTTTACGGATACTTGTCGGCGAACTCCGACCCCGGCCCCGACTATGGCAAGTTGACCCTGTTGACTCTGCCCAAACAGACCACAATCCCCGGTCCGGGTCAGGTTCAGGCACAATTCGACTCCAACGCAACCGTCAGCCAGCAGCTCAACCTGCTGCGTCAGGGACAGACCAAGGTCATTCCCGGAAACCTTTTGACTCTCCCGGTTGGTGGCGGGCTCCTCTATGTCCAGCCCGTTTATGTGCGATCGACGGGTGAGACCTCGTATCCTTTGCTTCGAAAGATCCTGGTGTCATTCGGTGACTCCATCGCATTTGAAGACACGCTTCCCGCGGCGCTCGACAGCCTTTTCGGTGGAAACGCCGGTGTCGACCCGGGCACACCGGAAACACCAACGGAACCGACAACTCCGAACGAGAACGTGTCGCCGCAACTTCAGGCCGCACTCGAGGAGGCACGTCAAGCCCTGCTCGACCGGGCAGCGGCGTATAAGGCGAATGATCTGGTTGCCGCCGCCGAAGCGGACAAGAAACTCCAAGCCGCTTTGCAGAGGGCATACGAACTCTCGCGCTAACCCGATTTCGCAGGGCAATTGCCCCGTGATAGACTCGACCCTTGTGACGCGGGGTGGAGCAGTTCGGTAGCTCGCCGGGCTCATAACCCGGAGGTCGTAGGTTCAAATCCTGCCCCCGCAACCACGTGAAACGGTCCCGAATTCGTTCGGGGCCGTTTTCGTTTGCACAAATCGCTGGGCGATAGGCTCGGAATATGGAGAGCCTCAGCGTCGGGTTGGTGCAATTTTCGCCGTCCGATGACGCC
>CAIRWJ010000205.1 GCA_903882245.1 uncultured Microbacteriaceae bacterium
CGCGGCATACTGCAACGATCCGTCGACGGTGTTCTGTCCATCGTCGCCGACCGGCTAGAAACGCTTGAATTCGCGGGTGCTCACCAATCCAGAGACTTCCGTTAGTCGGGTTTCGGGATGCGCCGCTTGCGCACCAGGGACGCTGGCTGAACCGTACCGAACCCGTAACGCCCCGCTACCGCATCCACGATGTCATCGATGTCGTGGCCGTCGTCTTCGTCTTCCCACAGCAACCCGAGGTCGCCCTCGCCCACAAGGTTCTCGAGACGCACACCAATCAGGCGAACCGGGTGCCCGTGGCGTTCGACCCGATCGAACAGCCGAACCGCCTCGGCCGCAACGGGTTTGGTCGCGTGCGTCGGATCGGTGAATGTGTGAGACCGCGTCACCGTCGACCAATCATCCAGTCGCACCGTGACGGTGACGGTGTGCGCGAGAAAGTTCCGGGTGCGGGCTCGGGCGGCGACGTCGGTTGCCATGCGCAGCACCTCGCGGTGCATCTCGGCGACGTCGGTGAGGTCGGTGGTGAACGTGTTCGACCGCCCGATACTGCGTTCGTTGCTGCGATCCTCAATCGTGCGCTCATCGATTCCCATCGCCAGACTGTGCAGGTGGTGCGCCATTCTGTCTCCGAGAATCGAGACGAGCGAATCCATCTCGGAACGCTGCATGTCGCCGACGGTAGACAAACCGAACGAATTGAGGCGCTTGGCCGTCACCGCTCCGACGCCCCAGAGCGCAGTTATCGGCAGTGGTGCCAGGAAGTCCACAGTGTCACCGGCTGGAACGACGAGCAAACCGTCGGGTTTAGCACGCGAACCAGCAACCTTGGCGACAAACATCGACGACGCCACCCCGATCGACGCGGCGAGTCCGACCTCGACGCGCACACGTTCGCGAATCGCCTTTGCAATGTCGAGCGGACGCCCGAGCAACGCCCGTGCCCCCGACACGTCAAGGAACGCCTCGTCTATTGACAGCGGTTGAACTTTGGGAGTGAAATCGTGCAGGATGGCGAACACCTTGTCCGAAATTTCGGAATAGCGATCGAATCGAGGTTTGCGGACGATGGCGTTCGGGCAGCGCTGGAGAGCGAGCGACATCGGCATCGCCGAGTTGACACCGAAGGTGCGTGCTACGTAGTTTGCCGCCGAGACGACCCCTCGACCAGCGGTTCCCCCGACAATGACGGGCTTGCCGACAATAGACGGAACGTCCAATTCTTCGACAGAGGCGAAGAACGCGTCCATGTCGAGGTGCAGAAACGGGGTTGCTGAATCGTCCACGTCGCCCAGGGTGACGAGTCGACCCGAACCATCTTGTTTGCCCACACTCCATTGTCCAGAGCGGTGCGTGCGTTACGAGGTATTTGTCAGTGCATAGAGTGTCACGGCTGCGGCAGCAGCGACATTGAGCGAATCGACTCCGTGTGACATCGGGATGCGGACGACCCGATCGCTCGTCGCGATTGTTGCGGGCGTCAACCCGTGACCCTCGGTGCCGAAAACAACAGCGAGCTTCTCGTGGTTCTCTGCCACGAGTTCAGCAAGTGACACGGCGTCATCCGAGAGTGCAAGCGACGCGACGACAAAACCGGCGTCTTTGAGCTCTTGAAGCCCGTCCGGCCACGAGGTGATTCTCGTCCACGGGACCTGCAACACCGTACCCATCGACACGCGCACGCTGCGACGATACAACGGGTCGGCGCACTCCGGTGTGATGAGCACCGCGTCCGCCCCCAGCCCAGCAACGCTGCGAAAGATGGCACCGACATTGGTGTGGTCGATGATGTTTTCGAGGATGACGACGCGTCGCGCGTCGCGAATAATGTTTGCAACGGTCGCGAGGGGCGGGCGTTCCATTGCCGCGATGGACCCGCGGTGTAAGAGAAAACCAGTCAACTTCTCGAGTTCTGACTCTTCGCCAACAAACACCGGGACGTCGTGATCTCGCAACAACGGTTCGAGCTTGGGAATCCATTTGTCAAGCGTGATAACCGAGACGGGACGATGCCCCGCGGCAAGTGCCCGCTCGATAACCTTCGGCGACTCGGCCAGGTACAAACCGGAGGAAGGCTCGGACAGGCGTCTAAGGGAGACGTCGGTCAGGTTAGTGAAAAACGCGAGACGCGGATCGTCGAGCGAATCGATCGATTCGAGTCTCACCGTTATCGCGGCTCCGTGGTTTTCGCAGGTCGCGCTGCAACGACGATCCAGATGATCAGGGCGGCGATGTTTGCAACCACGAGTCCCAGCATTGCTAAAGCGATGACGAGCACGCTGCCCGCGTTGGCGTCACTGATTCCAGCATCGACCATATCCGCCGTCGTGTAACCCAACGAGAACAAAACGTAAGTGGAAATCGGCCCGATAAGGTGAACAGCCCAGGCAAAAGCGACGGCCGACCCGGCCTCGCGGAAACGGCGAATCGTCACCGTCAACGTCGGGATGAACAGCGACACAGTGACCAGCGTCGACACGGTCCAGATGCTTTCGCTGAGGGTCACGTCCAAGATTTCGCGAATCTGATTTCCTGTGAATGCGTCGAGATTGTCGGGAATCACCAACGCCGAGGGTGACAGGAAAACTGAGTCGATTGTCGACGCAACGATGCTCGCAAGGACTGTGAACAGGAACCAGTACCAAAACTCGGGACGCGTCGCTGTGCCTAACGTTGAGCGCCAATTACGGAGCCCTTCGACTACGGCATCCACAAAAGTGAGGCGGGTGTTATCGGACATACCTCCATTATCGCCGACCCAGCGCTCGTAGACTGGAGAGACCATGACAAACTTTTTCCTCGTCAGACACGGTGAAACCGATTGGAACCGCATCGGGCGTATCCAGGGTTCAACCGATATCCCCCTCAATGCGACGGGTCGGTCTCAGGCAACCGCGACTGGTGAAAAGATGCAGGGTCGTAGTTGGGATGTCATCGCGTCGAGCCCGCTCTCACGAGCAATGGAGACGGCGAGCATCATCGCTGAAGCGCTCGGCCTGCCAGCACCGACGCCACTCGCGGATCTCGTTGAGCGTCATTATGGCGAAGCCGAGGGTATGACGGGCCCTGAACTCGAGGCGTTTTATCCCGACGACACGCCCGTCCCCGGCCGTGAGACTCGGGATGCGGTAAAGGTTCGCGTGCTTGCAGCGTTGCACTCACTCGCGGCAGAGAACAAGGGCAAGAACGTCATCATCGTCGCTCACGGAGGTGTGATTCGTGCAGTTCTGCAATCAACGACGGGCCAGGCGTTCTTTGGGGAACGAATCACGAACGGTTCCGTACATTCGTTCCACCACTCCGATGATGGCCTACAACTAGTCCAGTTCAACGACCCACTCGACGCACTGACCGACGACATCACTCTTCCCGATTTTGAAGACCAACAACCGCTGGAGAAGCGCGGCTAATGGGTTGGAAGTCGATCGACGACCCTCATCCGAACGGGGTGCGAGTTCAGAACGCCCTGCGGGAACTCGGAGTAGAAACCGACATCGTCGAGACACTCGAATCGTCCCCCACTGCCGCTCGTGCCGCCGAGCAACTCGACATCGAGATCGGCCAGGTGTGCAACTCGCTTGTTTTCAACGCTGACGGTCAGCCGTTACTCATCCTCGCCTCGGGCGGCCACAAGGTTGACACCGATCGCGTGGCGGCCCACATCGGC
>CAIRWJ010000206.1 GCA_903882245.1 uncultured Microbacteriaceae bacterium
ATCTGTTCTTCGGGCCGACGCCGACGTAGTACTCATCGGTGGGGAAACCGTTCGCTCTGAATTGGATTGCATCCCGCGCAACAAGGATGTCGTGATTGTCTCCAAAAGCGGGAACGTTCCCCTCCGCGCTATCTCCAGAGCACGCGGTCGCATCACCGTACTGCACGATCGATCCGCAACAGCGCCGAGTCCGGCAAACGGCATTGTCCTTCGGCAATTTACCGGCGCGGCGATCATCAACGCAGTGCGGGCTCTCGGTTACGAAAAAGTTGTCTGCGAGGGCGGCCCAACACTCGCACGAAACCTGCTTAAGGCGCAGGTCGTCGACGAATGGTGTCAGACGTTTTCACCGAAGCTCGGTCAACGCATACCAGAGCTGGTTGCACCAGATTTCGGAGGCACATTGGTGAACGTTGCGCACGACGATGATGGCTACCGCTACCTACGTTGGAGCCGCAGCGGCGCGCCTCTGATGTCCACGTGAAGCCCTCCCATAGATTTGCTGGATGGGCACCGACTCGTCAACTCCCCAATACTTCGCTGATTTAGTCGACTCCGTTGCCTCGATTGAGTGGCCTGACGGTCTCGAAGTTCACCCGATTGATGCTCCGACGGGTCTCGCTCCCAACGCTTTGGCTTTCGCGGCAGATGTGACGGCAGGTCCGGGGAAGCACGACCGAGGGACCGGTCGACTAATCTTCCTCGATGACCCGAGCGAGCCGACGGGTTGGGGTGGACGAACTCGCGCCATTATTTTTGCCCAATCTCCAATCGAAGCCCTCATGGGAGGGCATGACGAACTTTCGCACGTGGCGTGGTCATGGCTCACCGAATCTCTAGCAGTCGCTGGTGCATCGTACGAACATCCAGCCGCGACGGTGACGCGGGTTGTGTCCGTCGGATTCGGAGATCTCGCGTCCCAGGGTCGAGGTTCTCAGATTGAAGTTCGCGCATCGTGGTCGCCGACATCGAGTGACGGGAAACCGCATGCGGAAGCCTGGGCCCGATTCGTCCTGCACCTCGCCGGGTTCGAAATTCTGCCCGAGGGTGTTGCCGCGATGGGTTTGTAATGTCCGAAGACCCAACGACGCCGGAGGCTGTGGCGGTCGAACTGCCACCGGCGACCCTCGCTCGCGTTCCACAAGTGATTGATACCGACGAAGGTCTGGCCGCGGCAATAGCAGAGCTGGCCGCTGGTTCCGGTCCTTTCGGTATGGATGCCGAACGTTCGAGCGGGTTTCGCTATTCCGCACGCGCTTACTTGATTCAGGTCAGTCGTCGAGGCGGCGGAACCCACCTCATCGACCCGATTGCTTTCGACGGACTCACCGCACTCGGAGCGCTGCTCGCGACGGACGAATGGATATTGCACGCCGCTACTCAGGACCTGTCCTGCCTCGCGGAAGTCGGACTGGTGCCAACGAAACTATTCGACACCGAGTTGGGGTCTCGATTGGCGGGGCTTCCTCGAGTCGGTCTCGGAACAGTTGTAGCCGAATTGCTAGGACTACACCTCGCGAAAGAACATTCCGCCGCGGACTGGTCGACACGGCCAATTCCCCAAGACTGGCTCGTCTATGCGGCGCTCGACGTGGAACTGTTGCCCGACCTGCGCGATGCTCTCGCTGCCGTGCTCGAATCGGCTGGAAAAACGCACATTGCTGAACAAGAGTTTGCGCATTTGCTGACGTGGAAGCCGGCGGAGCCCAAGACGGATCCATGGCGGAGGCTCTCGGGAATGCAGAGTCTCACCACTCCCCGACAACTTGCGGTCGCCCGAGAACTGTGGATTGCGCGCGACCACTTCGCTCAATCGATCGACATGGGACCAGGTCGCACAATCCCCGACCGTGCAATCGTCGCCGCAGCATCTCAGTTGCCCAACTCGCGCGGGGCACTCGCATCGATCAAGGAGTTCACCGGACGTTATTCAAGACGTGAACTGGGACGCTGGTGGGATGCGATTGAGCGGGGGCTGGCCACTGATGACCTGCCTCCCATGCGAGTGCGAGGAAACGGGCTGTCTACCCCCCGAAATTGGAAGGATCGCCACCCAGACGCCTATGCGCGATTCGTGTGTGTTCGCGAAAACATGTCGAAAATCGCTGAAAAGTCCTCGATTCCCATCGAAAACCTCGCACTTCCCGAGATGATTCGACGCATCTGTTTCGAGCCGCCCGCGGTTTTTGAACCTTCAGCAGTAGCGGATTGGCTGCGCGGTGCCGGAGCGCGCGAGTGGCAAATAGAGTTAATCCATACTCAATTGAACGATTGCTTCGTCCGCGTGGCCGAGGACCCCAGCGAATTCCTTACCACTGCGGCCGACACTGACGAGTAACGTCGGCCAAATTCGATCAGAGATAAACGGAGGTACCG
>CAIRWJ010000207.1 GCA_903882245.1 uncultured Microbacteriaceae bacterium
ACACGAACCCCGACCCGCTCGAACGGAATCGGCGACCGGATCCGTCCCGACGACCACCCTGTCGGACGTCTCGAGTCACAGCGACCTCGGTGATGGTCGCCCTTGGTGGACCATTCGCAAGAACCCGAAGCCCAAACCGTTTGACACTCCCGTCGAATCGGATGCATCGGCGACCGACCTCATCAAAGACATGTTCGCGGCAGAGGAAGCGGTTCGGTCGTTCAACGCCCCGACGCCCGTGCCGCACGCCGATGATGTCGCGACGGCGAAGATTCCCGAGACAACCTCTCGGACGGCACCGATTGACGATGTCGCAACAGGCGAACACCCGCGGGCGACGCCAGTTCGCTCGGGCCGACCCTATTCGTTGCCCAAGGACACCATCCTGGCCAAGGGGGCGCCGCCCAAGGGCTCGTCGCCGGTAAACGACAAGGCCATCGCGGCGATTACCGACGTCCTCACGCAATTCGGAGTAGACGCGACCGTCACCGGTTTCACTCGCGGCCCATCCGTCACTCGCTACGAGGTCGAACTCGCCCAGGGCGTCAAGGTCGAACGGGTCACGGCCCTGTCGCGCAACATCGAATACGCGGTCGCGTCGAACGAGGTCACTTTCCTCACGCCGATTCCCGGTAAGTCCGCCATCGGCATCGAGATTCCCAACACCGACCGCGATATCGTCACCCTCGGCGATGTGTTGCGATCGCCCGCCGCCATCGCCGCGCGGCACCCGATGTCGATCGGAGTTGGAAAAGACGTCGAGGGCCAATTTGTCATCGCGAACCTCGCCAAGATGCCTCACCTTCTCGTCGCGGGTGCAACCGGTGCCGGAAAGTCGTCGTTCGTCAACTCGATGATCACCTCGTTGCTCATGAAGGCAACGCCGGCCGAAGTCCGCATGGTTCTCATCGACCCCAAGCGCGTCGAGCTCTCGGCGTATCAGGGAGTCCCGCACCTCATCACGCCCATCATCACGAACGCGAAAAAGGCGGCCGAGGCGCTGCAGTGGGTCGTCAAAGAGATGGACATGCGTTACGACGACCTGCATTCGTTCGGGTTCAAGCACATCGATGACTACAACCGAGCCGTCGCCGAGGGCACGGCCAAGGTTCCCGCGGGCAGCGAACGTGTTCTGCGTGAATACCCGTATCTGCTCGTTGTGGTTGACGAGCTCGCCGACCTCATGATGGTTGCACCGCGTGACGTCGAAGACGCCATTGTTCGCATCACGCAACTCGCGCGCGCTTCGGGAATCCACCTCGTCCTTGCAACTCAGCGCCCATCCGTCGACGTCGTGACCGGGCTTATCAAGGCCAACGTTCCCTCGCGTCTCGCGTTCGCGGTGTCGTCGATGACGGACTCGCGCGTCATCCTCGACCAGCAGGGTGCCGAGAAACTTATCGGCCAGGGCGACGGACTATTCCTGCCCATGGGTGCGGCGAAAGCGATTCGCGTGCAGGGCGCGTGGGTGTCCGAGGAAGAGATCCAAGCCGTCGTCGACCACGTGAAGAAACAAGCCGACCCGGAATACCGCGAGGACGTCGCGGCAGTTGGAAACACGAAGAAAGTCGACGCCGACATCGGTGACGACCTCGATGTGTTGTTGCAGGCCGTCGAACTTGTCGTGTCAAGCCAGTTCGGATCGACGTCGATGCTGCAACGCAAATTGCGAGTCGGTTTCGCCAAAGC
>CAIRWJ010000208.1 GCA_903882245.1 uncultured Microbacteriaceae bacterium
CTTCTCGTTATTGACGGCCACTCGCTCGCATTTCGCGCGTTCTACGCGCTCCCACTCGAGTCGTTTCAAACGTCGGGTGGACAGCACACCAATGCGATTCATGGTTTTCTGTCGATGTTTCTCACTATCCTCCAAGCGGAAAAGCCCACGCACGTCGCCGTCGCTTTTGATATCTCACGCTATTCGTTCAGGACCGCCGAATATCCCGAATACAAAGGGACGCGGGGCGAAACGCCGCCCGAATTTATCGGCCAGGTTCCGCTGTTGCAGGAAGCCCTCCACGCGATGCGTATCCCGTCGATTCAGATGGAGAACTACGAGGCCGACGACATTCTCGCGACCCTTGCGACCAAGGGGGAGGCGGCTGGTCTCGACGTACTCGTCGTTTCCGGGGATCGGGACACGTTCCAACTCGTCACCGAAAAGGTCACTGTGCTGTATCCGAGCGCACGCGGGGTGAGTGAACTGAAGCGCTATACCCCCGCGGCCGTCGAGGAGCGCTACGGAATTCGCCCCGACCAATATCCCGACATCGCCGCACTGGTCGGAGAGACGTCCGACAATCTGCCCGGCGTCGACAAAGTCGGTGAAAAAACCGCGGTCAAGTGGATTCAGCAGTACGGGTCTCTCGACGAAGTTCTCGCGCATCGCGATGACATCGGCGGAGTTGTCGGGGCAAACCTTCGCGAACAGGTCGCTAATGTCGAGCGAAATGCCCGCCTCAACAAACTCGTTCGCACCCTCGACCTTCCGCTGTCGTTAGACGACCTTGTTCGACAAACAATTCAACCCACGGAAGTGGTCGACGTCTTCGATCGTCTTCAGTTCCGCACGCTCAAGCAGCGTGTTCTCCAGTTCGGCGGAGCGGGGAGCGACGCGGCAAACACTGCGACCACCAGCGGCGACGTCGTTCACGAAGCCCCGCGTGTTCATGTGCCGAGCCCTACTCCGCGCCACATGGGTGACGAGGAACTTGCGAAATGGCTTCACGACAACACGGAATCCCGCATCGGAGTGTTCATCGAACGAGGTGACGAGGGGCTCGTCATTGGTCTTGCGACATCCGACGTGAGTGTGCGCTCGGTTCGGACACCCGCGTCGCTCGATCACGTCGAATTTGACCGTTGGCTTGCGGGTTCCGCCCCCAAGGTCGTCCACGACGGCAAGGCACTCGCTCACCTTCTTGCGGAGTTCAACCTGACGCTCGGCGGAATCGTCCGCGACACGCGCGTCGCCGCGTGGCTCGCCGATTCGGGCACAAAATCTCTCGCACTGGCGGACGTTGCCCGCGGTTTAGCGGGTCTTGACGTGCCTGTTGCGGACCCCAATGAACTAGTCCCGTCAGTGGACCCCGCGAGCATCGCGACGACGGCATGGATTATCACCCAGTTGGATGCGGAATGTGAGCGATTGCTTGACGAGGGCCAACAGTCCATTGAGCGTTCGATTGAGGTTCCTCTGATCCCGGTTCTCGCCGAGATGGAGCGCGTTGGCATTGCGATGGATTCTGGCATTCTCGACGAGATCTATGGTCGCCTCACTGCCGCAGCCGACGCAAAGGCCGCTGAACTTTTTGCCATCATCGGCAAGGAAATGAACCTGTCGTCTCCAAAACAACTTCAAGAGGTGCTCTTCGACCAGCTCGAAATGCCCAAGACCAGGTCAACCAAGACCGGCTTCTCGACGGACGCAGCCTCGCTCGCTGACCTCCAGGCGTCCAATCCGCACCCGTTTCTGGACGGGCTGTTAGAGCAC
>CAIRWJ010000209.1 GCA_903882245.1 uncultured Microbacteriaceae bacterium
ATAGACCTCTGTGTCGACCGAAAATGTCGAATCAAGTGCATACCGGGCAATTCCCGCCCGAACCGCGCTCGTGGCGGCGTCACCTGCGTCGTTCCATCCCTCGAAGGCAACGATCAGCGGGCGACCCGTTTTCGCAGAGAACACTGACATCGACGACCTTCCTGTTCGTCTTCAACAATAGACGCGTCTAGACTCAACGACGTGAGTGCGACGAACCCCCAGGCCGTGTTGTGGGACCTTGACGGGACAATCATCGACTCTGAGCCGTACTGGCTTCTGTCCGAACAGCGCCTCGTCGAAGAATTCGGCGGCACATGGTCAGAAGCGGACGGTTTTGCCCTCATCGGTGCAGGGTTGACCAATGCGGCAGAACACCTCCAACAGTGCGGTGTTGACATGCCCGTAGACGCAATCGTTCAGCGCATGGTCGACGAAGTAGACGAAATGAACGCTCGACAGATCCCGTGGCGTCCGGGAGCACTCGAACTCATTCGAAGCATCCACGACGCAGGGATTCCGCAGGTCATTGTGACGATGTCGTACCGCACGACGGCGAACTTCGTGGCGGACGAGGTCGGCTTTTTCTCCGGAGTCATCTGCGGTGAAGACGTTACTCATTCGAAACCGCACCCCGAGCCGTATGTCATGGGAGCCGCACTGGTCGGTGTGGATGCGACCGAGTGTGTCGCCCTTGAGGATTCCGTGCCGGGAACTGCGAGTGCCGTCGCAGCGGGGGCAGTGACCATCGCGCTTCCGCTACATGTTCCGCTTTCCGAGAGCGAGAACTACACGATTTGGCACACGATGGTCGGCCGCGACGTATCGCACATTCGCGAAGTTTTCACCAAGGCGCGTGCGTGAAACGACCACGTCGTGGCCCGTTCCAGTGGGGTGACCGCGTCCAACTCACCGACGAAAAGGGTCGTCATCACACCGTGTCGCTCGTCGAGGGCGGTGAGTTGCATTCCCATCGGGGAGTCCTCGCTCACGAAACCATGATCGGCCTGACCGACGGTTCCGTTGTCGCAAATTCGCACGGCACCGAATACCTCGCGTTCCGACCACTGTTCACCGATTTTGCGATGTCGATGCCGCGCGGTGCCGCGATTGTTTATCCGAAGGATGCGGCTCACATTGTCACATTTGGTGACATCTTTCCCGGTTCGGTTGTGGTCGAGGCCGGCGTCGGAAGTGGTGCTCTGAGTCTGGCTCTGCTGCAGGCGGTGGGGGAGTCGGGGTCAGTGACGTCGTTCGAACGTCGCGAGGAATTTGCCGACATCGCCGCGTCCAACATTGAAGGCTATTTCGGTGACAAGCCGGCCAACCACCGAATAATCGTTGGCGACCTCGTCGAATCGCTTCCCGACGCCTTCAGTGCGGGTGAGGTCGATCGCGTCGTGCTTGACATGTTGGCCCCCTGGGAGTGTGTCGATGCGGTGGGCGAGATCCTCGCACCCGGTGGCGTCGTGGTCGCCTACGTCGCGACCGTAACACAGATGTCCCGCACCGTCGAAGCGATTCGACACCACGGCGGATTCACGCGAACCGAGTCGACAGAGACGCTTGTTCGTGGTTGGCACGTCGAGGGGCTCGCTGTGCGCCCCGACCACCGCATGGTCGCCCACACCGGTTTTCTCGTCACGAGCCGCCGCCTGTCACCCGGCGTCGTCCCACCCAAGGCACAACGGCGCACGAAACCCGAGTTCGAGGATTCCGACATCGAGACCTGGACACCCGGGGCCGTCGGCGATCGCGAACAGTCCGAAAAGCGACTTCGCCGTGCCGTTCGTGACGCCGAGTCCCTCGCTGAGAACGCTCGGCGACGCGGCGAATAGACTGACCGTGTCGAAAGAGGTCCCCGTGCGTTTCACTGCTCGCCCCGTTGCTCTGGCGCTTGTCGCCGCACTCTCCGCCGTTGTCCTCATTGGCTGTTCACCCGCGAGCGACTCGTGTAACAATCCACTAGGGGAAGGCTCGGCGAGTCTTGTGTCGGCGTCCGGCCCATTCGGACAGCCGCCCCTAGTCGAATTCCCAAGGCCGTTCGTTGGCCGTGATGCAAGCACTGCAACGGTGATTCCCGGCTCGGGGGACATCATCGAATCTGGCAGTTACGTCGATTTCGAGGCGACCCTTTCCGCCGGCGTCGACCAGACGGTAATCCAAGCAACCGAATACGGGGTGAACGGTGCACCTGCGCAGCGAATCCCGATCGAAGCTGGCACAAACGCGTTGAGCGACTCGTTCCTGTGCCACCGGGCCGGCGAGCGGTTCGTGCTCACCGGAACCACGGGCGACATTTTTGGAGACCAGGGCCCGATTGGTGTCAATCCAAACGACACCATGGTTGTCGTCTTCGACGTTATCGGCGTTTACCCACATTCGGCGAGTGGACTTCCGCAGTTCGCCCAGGACGGCATGCCTGCCGTGACAACTGCGCCAGACGGACGCCCGGGCATTGCGGTCCCCAACATCGCACCTCCGGCCGAACTTCGAATCTCGACCCTGACAAAGGGCTATGGCGAGGCTGTCGTCGAAGGCCAGACGGTCGTCGTGCACTACACCGGAGTTGTCTGGGGCGGTGCGGTCTTTGATTCCACGTGGGAGATGAATCGACCCGCAAATCTCATCGCCCAGTCCTTCATCGACAACGCCGGCATCGGTGTCGTCCCCGGCTTCGCCAAGGCGGTGATCGGCCAGACGGTCGGCTCGCGCGTCCTAGTGTCAATTCCGCCGTCGGAGGGTTACCCGTCCGGTCAGGAACCGACGAGCATCCCCGCGAACGCGACGATGATCTTTGTCATCGATATTCTCGGCACAAAATAGTTTCGCTCTCAAGGAAATGTCACGATTTGGCGAGTTGCGCCAATTAGAGTGGCGTTGTGGTGGACAAATACGACGCAGTGGTTTCCGCAGAAGAGCGACTCTTTTGCCTCCTGCTTGCGCTTCTACCCGCTGACCGCGGAATGTCCAAAGCCGATATCTTCACGAACGTTCGTGGTTACCGCGACGAATTCGGTGAAAGCGGGGCAACCGACTCGCTCAACAAGAAGTTCGAACGCGACAAAGACGAAC
>CAIRWJ010000210.1 GCA_903882245.1 uncultured Microbacteriaceae bacterium
CTCGAAGGCATGGTGTTGGCGGGTGGAGCGGGCGAGGTCGAAATAGCCGAAGCACTTGCTGCTGACAACACCTCGAACGGTCAGCAGGCCGCCGCCCGCCTTCGTGCAACGATTCCGACGGCGGTAGCGAAGCGGACAATCCTCGAAACAATGCGTGACGACGCCACCATCGCAAATTCGCTGTGCGATCACTATGTGCGCGGTTATACCCACGTCAACGACGCGTCGGTATTCGACGGCCTCGATACCGCGTATTTTGATGCGAGTCAGAAGGTGTGGGATTCACGCACGTTCAAGATCGCTGAATACTTTGCCATTGGGTTGTATCCCGTGAACATGGCGAACTCTCGCCTAGCGGCAACGACTCGCGCCTGGCTCGACAACAACGAATCGGCTCCGTCGGCGCTCCGTCGTATTGTCATCGAGGGCCTCGCGACGGTGGACCGCGCCCTAGCGGCACAACGACGTGATGCCGAGGTCATTCGGTGACTAGCTGGACCGAAATCACCGCGTTCCTCGGTTCCAACGCAACAGTTTTTCGAATCCTCGCGATTGTGGTTGGAGCCGTAATCGTTCGGCTCATTGTCGTAATGACCATCAATCGTGTCATTGCCCGAGTTGTTGCCGAAGACGAAACCCCGAGTCCTCGCTCGTCCACTAAAACCCAGAACGCTCGATTGGCACAGCGCACTCAAACCCTGGGCTCAGTGCTTCGTTCCTTTGCAAACTGGGGCGTCGGCGCAGTTGCACTCATCCTAATTCTCGGAGAGTTGGGTTTCGAAATCACCGCGATCGTCGCCAGCCTGGGAATCCTCGGAGCGGGTATCGCACTCGGAGCGCAAGACATCATCCGTGACATTTTCAACGGCATTTTCATGGTGTTCGAAGACCAGATTGGAGTCGGTGACAAGGTCGACCTGGGCGACGTCAAGGGAGTTGTCGAAGAAGTGACGATTCGCGTTACCAAGGTTCGCGACACGAAGGGCGTGTTGTGGTTCGTTCGCAACGGTCAGATTCAACGCGTCGCCAACTTTGATCACAAACTTCGATGAGCGACAGTTTTTTCGAGGACATCGGCGGGCACGCCGCCTTCGATCGAATTGTTCGGCGGTTCTACGAGGGCATCAGAACGGACGACGTCCTTCGGCCCATGTACCCCGACGATTTAGACGGAGCAGTATGGCGTCTCACCGCATTCCTCGAACAATACTGGGGTGGTCCAACCAGTTATTCCGATGAACGTGGTCACCCGCGGCTTCGCGCCCGTCACAACGCATTTCGAATTGACGATGATGCGCGCGATCGTTGGCTTCGCCACATGACGGCGGCGGTCGACGCCGAGGCGCTGTCGACGTTGCACCGCGAAACGCTGATGGACTATCTCGACCGCGCTGCACACGCGATGGTCAACACGGTGAGCGACCTAGACCGGGGCGACCGGGGCTCTCTCTAAGAATTAAACCTCGTCGAGCATGACGGGAGTGTGTTTGGCAATGATCTCGCCGCGCGTTGACGACAGCCGAATCCACGGTTCTTTCGCCGAGACGTCCATCACCTTGTCCCCAAAGAATCCCAGGGTTTCCGCGGCAAGAGCGACTCCGGCCGGTAATCCGAGGGAGCCATTTATTGTCGTTCCCCATACCTGCGAGCGATAAGAACGCACAACGTGTTCCTCGGCGTTCTTGGGGACTTTGCGTTTGATGATCTTCATTCCCTCTCGCACCACGAACTGAAGGTCGGATGCCCCGATTTTTCCGAGGTTTTCCCATCCGGTTTGCGGGGGAAGCGGGATCTTCCAGCGAACGGTCGGCGCTTGCATAGGCATTATCACCACAAAACCATGTTCTGATTCGACGGCGTTGTCGAATCGAGCTCGAAGCGAATCGATGGGGACAACGATGTCAAACTTTGCATCCTCCGCGAGTTCCGCGCCACGCATGCCGAGAACTGTCGGCGTGGTGTCGTTGAGACCCCGCGGGGCGAGTACCTGGACCCAGGCCACAACGAGGTTCCCCTTCGCGACGAGGCGAACGGCGGAGTTGTCAACGAGCCCAGACCGATCGATGAAGGTCGCGAGGTCACTGATCGGTTCACGGGACGTGAACGTCAGCGAGATGCTCTTGGTGACGGGCATCAGTCGCGCGTCAACTTCCGGTAAGTCGAGCGGTGTGGCTTGGCCGCATCGGCGCCAAGTCGCTCAATCTTGTTCGTCTCGTAGGCCTCAAAGTTACCTTCGAACCAATACCAGTTCGACGGGTCGTCGGCCGTTCCCTCGTAAGAAAGAATGTGTGTGGCGATGCGGTCGAGGAACCACCGATCGTGGGTGATGACCACCGCGCAACCGGGAAACTCGAGTAGCGCGTTTTCGAGCGACGATAGCGTTTCGACATCGAGGTCGTTGGTCGGTTCGTCGAGCAGGAGGAGATTTCCACCCTGCTTGAGCGTCAACGCGAGGTTGAGACGATTTCGTTCTCCGCCGGAAAGAATGCCCGCTTTCTTCTGCTGATCTGGACCCTTGAAACCGAAAGTCGAAACGTAGGCGCGCGACGGGATTTCGACGTTCCCGACCTGGATGACGTCGAGGCCTTCGGACACGACCTCCCAGACGTTCTTGGCCGGGTCGATGCCAGTTCGCGACTGGTCGACGTACGACAGCTTCACGGTTTCGCCGACCTTGAGCGACCCGGAATCGAGCGGCTCGAGCCCGACGATGGTCTTGAACAAGGTGGTCTTTCCTACGCCGTTTGGACCGATGATGCCGACGATACCGTTTCTCGGGAGCGAGAACGACAGGTTTCCGATCAGAATTCGATCGCCAAATCCCTTGGTGATTTTGTCCGCCTCGAGAACGATGGCGCCAAGACGCGGACCCGGCGGGATCTGAAGTTCTTCGAAGTCGAGCCTCTTGGTGCGTTCGGCTTCCGTCGCCATCTCTTCGTATCGCGCCAGACGCGCTTTCGATTTCACCTGACGACCCTTGGCGTTAGAACGAACCCAGTCGAGTTCTTCGGCGAGGCGCTTGGCAAGTTTGACGTCTTTTTTCCCTTGTACCTCGAGGCGTTCCGCCTTCTTTTCGAGATACGTCGAGTAGTTGCCCTCGTAGGGAAACAATCGTCCGCGGTCGACTTCGGCAATCCACTGCGCCACGTGATCGAGGAAATATCGATCGTGGGTAATCGCGATGACAGCGCCGGGATACTTGGCGAGGTGCTGTTCGAGCCACAAGACGCTCTCGGCATCGAGGTGGTTGGTGGGTTCGTCAAGCAGCAAGAGATCGGGCTTTTCAAGCAAAAGTTTGCAGAGCGCAACACGCCGCTTTTCACCACCCGACAAGACACCGATTTCGGAATCCGACGGTGGGCACCGAAGTGCATCCATTGCCTGTTCGAGTTGCGAATCGAGATCCCACGCGTCGGCGTGGTCGATGGCTTCTTGTAACTCACCCATCTCGGCGAGGAGTGAATCAAAATCCGCGTCCGGCTCACCCATGAGCAGAGAAATTGCATTGAAACGCTCGAGTTTGTCATACATTCCGCGAACCCCGTCTTGCACGTTCTCGAGAACCGTGCGAGTTTCGTCGAGTTCGGGTTCTTGCATCAAAATTCCAACGGAGTATCCGGGGGACAACTGCGCTTCACCGTTCGACGGAGTGTCGAGTCCCGCCATGATCTTGAGGATGGTCGATTTCCCCGCGCCGTTAGGGCCGACCATACCGATTTTGGCACCAGGAAAGAACGACATCGTCACGTCGTCAAGAATGAGTTTTTCGCCTACGGTTTTACGCGCGCGAACCATTGTGTAGATGAATTCAGCCACAGTCTTTACCAGTCGATTATTCGGGTGGTACCTATGAGGCAGCCGCCGGTTTTGAGAGCACTTTCGATTGACGAGAAATACTCTCGGTCATTGGTTCGTTGACCGATGAGGCACGATCGATTTATTCGAACGGACACA
Organism: uncultured Microbacteriaceae bacterium; assembly: GCA_903882245.1. Classification (GTDB taxonomy): domain Bacteria; phylum Actinomycetota; class Actinomycetes; order Actinomycetales; family Microbacteriaceae; genus MWH-TA3. The sequence goes on from CAIRWJ010000210.1 coordinate 3,955, forward strand.
ATCACCGAATCTGCCGGGATCTTTGTTTTCGTAAGGTCTTCAGTTACCTGAATCGATTTCTTTCGAAAGCCCGCATTAACGAGCGCATCGACCATTGCTCGCCCTGGATGTTGTTGATCGATGGTGGCAACACCCGAAAGAATTTGATCGAAAATGACTTTGTTATCCTGCGCATCACCGTCCCCCAAGAAAACGAGCGTCGTTGCCGCCGTCGACGACGGCGTTGCACTTGGCGTGACGTTTGGACCAACCGCACAACCACCCAGAGCGAGGGACATGACCGTGGTCGCGGCAAGGGCGAAAGTGCGTGCGGTCATTCCCCCATTCTAGGTCAGCAGGGGTAGTTGAGTCAGACCACAGAGACTGCTTCGGTGGGGCTGGGTTCGGCGTCGCTTTCCGATTGGGTTGTCGACGAGTCGCTGCCGAGGGTGACCAATCGTGTGAACACCGCGGTCCCCCAAAACAAGTCGTGCCCGAGCGTTTCGGCCTCGATTTCGACATTGGTTCCCGTTCGATCGTCGGTCTGCCAGTCGCGAACACGCAAGCGGCCGGTCACGACGATGCGGTCTCCTTTAGACAGCGAAGGCACCGCGTTGATAGCGAGTTGGCGAAACGCCGTGACGGTGTACCAGTTGGTCGACGCGTCAACCCACGCCGAGGTCGCCTTATCGAATCGTCGCTGTGATGACGCTAACCGGAAGCTCGTGATCGGAAGTCCTTCGCTCGTGACAACGTGCCGAGGCGTCGTTGCTATGAGCCCGGTGATGGTGAGGGTGTCGCTCATGTGTCTCCTTTGTTGTGTGGACGGCGCCGGCCGTCCCAACCTGCGACCGGCGCCTGCACCGAGGATGGCCCGAACGCAGTCAGTGCACACTGCGAAACTCCCGCCCGGTGGAGAACTTCGGCGGCGGGTGGCGTGTGGAAACTCTAAACGGTGAGATACTGCGCGAATCCGGCGCGCACTTTGTTCACCTTGGGGACCGCCACCGCGAGGCAATAACCCTGCGTCGGATTGTTGGCAAAGAAGTCTTGGTGATAGTCCTCGGCCGGGAAAAACTCGGTGAAGTCGTCGATCGTCGTCACAACGCCACCGCCCCAGGTTTCGTTCGCACGGTCGCGCGCAGCTTCGAACAGTACTCGTTGATTCGTGTCCGTCGGGAACATCGCCGAACGGTACTGGGTACCCACATCGTTTCCCTGACGGTTCAACTGGCGCGGGTCGTGCATGGTGAAAAAGGCGTCGAGAATGACGTCGGCGGGGATGACCGTCTCGTCGAACGTGACGGCGACGACTTCGGCATGACCCGTTGAACCCGTGCAGACCGCCTCGTAACTTGGTGAATCGACGTGCCCGCCCGCATACCCCGACACCACCGAATTCACACCGCGAAGCACGCGGTATGCCGCGTCGACCGCCTTGAACCGCTCCGCCGCCGCTGCCGCC
>CAIRWJ010000211.1 GCA_903882245.1 uncultured Microbacteriaceae bacterium
GAAAAGTTTTCGTCCCAATCCTCGGTGAAAAAGAGGCTGTGGTGCAACAGTTCGGGGAGCTTTCCCTTGACCCCGAGGTACATGAGCACCGCACCGGGGCTGGGCGTCTTGTTCTCCCACCACGTTTCGGGGAATGTCTGCAAATCGTCGGGCAGCAACTGTGTTTCGGTGAAGTGCAAGTCAGCACCGGACACCACGATGTCCGCCTCAATCGTGTGCTCGGCGCCCTTTGCGTCCCTGTAGGTCACGCCCGTTGCCTTTGCGCCGTTCTCTTTGTCGATGGTGATCGACGTGACCGGCGAGTTCGTGTGAATGACGACGCCAGCCTTGATAGCAAGGTCACGAATCGCGTGAATAACCCGAGTGAACCCGCCCTGCGCATACAGCACACCGTCAACAAGGTCGAGATGGCTCATGAGGTGGAACATCGCGGGCGCGTTGAACGGGCTCGCCCCGAGGAACACGGCGGGGTAGCCCAGAATCTGCTTGGCTCGCGTGGACGTGACGTGCCGACCGACAAACGACCAGATTGTTCCGGTCAGCAAGCGAACGAGCGTACCGAGTCGACCAAGGACCTCGCGATTGAAGAGCGGCAAAAGGCTCTGAAATGACGAATACAAGAAGTACTTCTTGGCAACCTCGTAGGTTTCCGTTGCGGAATCGAGGTACTTTCCGACCGCCACGCGCGAACCCGGTTCGATCGTGTCGAACATGTCGATGTTCTTTTCGCGACCGACTTCAATATCGACGTGTTCCGAGGGCTTCGTGCCCTTTGGTTCGAAGAACACGCGGTAGCCCGGGTCAAGGAGGCTCAGCTTCAATTCCTTCGCACTGGACGAACCCATCAGCCGAAAGTAATGATCGAAGACTTCGGGCATGAGGTACCACGACGGACCCGTGTCGAAGCGAAACCCGTCCTTGGACCACGTCCCAGCTCGGCCACCGACGTTGGGCAACGATTCGAGCACGGTGACGCGATACCCGTCCTTCGCGAGAAGTCCCGATGCGCCCAGTCCGCCGATGCCGGCTCCGATAATGACAACGTGTTTCTGAGTCATGAATCTACTTTCCGCCGCGCACGATGACGCGAACCGCGATGAGGATCTTTTCGAGGTTGTTCACACGGATGCGTGTCGATTTGACAGTTTCCGCTGGGGTCGAGCGAATTCGCGAATTGAGTCGGGCGAACAGGCCGTGCGCGAGTCCCACCGCCCGTGCCGCGTCGCGCGGCAACAGAGGGATAGTCCGCGCGGCGGCATCGAGGTCGTCGGAAATATCATCACAGAGGCGATGCTTGTCCTCCTCGGTGAACGCGGCAATCGTTATTCCAGGGAAATACGAGCGCCCGAGATCGTCGACGTCGGCGGCCAGATCGCGCAGGAAATTCACCTTTTGGAAGGCTGAACCGAGGGCACGCGCACCGGCATACAGCGTTCGCGCGGTTTCGGCGTCCGGCTTGTCATCGCGGATGAACACTGCGAGGCACATCAGCCCGACAACCTCAGCCGAGCCATAGACGTAAGCATTAAACGATTCCTGGGTGTAGACGCGGTCAGTCAGGTCCATTCGCATCGACGTGAAGAACGGCTCAACGATGTCTTTGTGGATATTGACGTCGCGGGCCGTGAGGGCGAAAGCATGGACAATTAGGTTCGTCGAATATCCCGTTTCCATCGCCCGATACGTATCCGATTCGAGGGCGTCTAGCTGCTGGCCAGCCTCTTTGGGCGTGAGGCCCGCCTCAACCGCAACGCCGTCAACGATTTCGTCAGCGAGGCGGACGAGGGCATACACATTGTCAATGTGCTGACGAGATCCCGTGGATAGTATGCGGGATGCCAACCCGAATGACGTCGAGTATTCGCGGATGACGAGAGACGCCGAGCGTTCCGCAACGCGATTGTAGAGGGCGAGGCGAGTCATAGTTTCGCCACGACCAGGAAGGTCTTTTCCAACAGCACTCTCTCAGGATAGCCTGAGTAGTAATGAGCGCAGTTGAAGAATTGGTCGTCCTCCTTGCCGAGGACGGTACTCGTGTTGGGACCGCACCGAAGGCGACGGTCCATACCAACGACACCCCCTTGCACTTGGCTTTTTCGTGCCACGTAACGAACGCGACTGGCGAGATACTCGTCACGCGGCGTGCGCTGTCAAAGTTGACATGGCCCGGGGTGTGGACCAATTCATTCTGCGGTCACCCCGGCCCTGACGAGTCGATGGACGACGCGATTCGCCGACGCGCAGAGCAAGAATTGGGCATCACGGTTCGCGACATCCGACCGGCGCTTCCGGACTTCCGCTATCGCGCCATCGATGCCTCAGGAATCGTCGAAAACGAGATTTGCCCTGTTTTCGCCGCAACCATAGTCGGGGAGCCGAATCCGTCGCCAGCAGAAGTTGCCGGCCCCGACAGGCGTTGCCGCACTCACCGTCGGCGGTC
>CAIRWJ010000212.1 GCA_903882245.1 uncultured Microbacteriaceae bacterium
CGCCCTGCCGAGAGTATTGACATTTCCAGTAATCGTCGCCGAAACAGTGGTCGCGTCACGGACAACCGACTTCGTTACGAGACCGTAGGTGCCCCAAACCGAGACTCCCATCAGGTTGGAGTAAACCTCGATACCAAGGTTCCACGTGCCTTCGGGGATTTTGGTGTAGGGGACCGAGAAGGTTTTCGAGGAGGCTTCCGCCGCGAGGAGGATTGGATCGTCGGTGACGATGGTTCGCACTTCGGAACCGTCGAGCTTGGTTGCAATGACCTTAATCGTCGCTCCCTTGTTTCCACCGTAGGTTGTGGTGAAGGCCGAGAGGTTGAAGTCAACTTCACTGTTCGCATTGTCAAGCGTTGCGGTAGCAGTGTTAGTTGCTGGAGCGATGAGTGGGTAAGCACGCGTGCCGGTGTATCCACACGAGTTTGGTCCCGAGGTCGCGGTCAACAAACCGAAACCATAAGCCGAAATGGTGGCTCCCTTAGAACAAACCAGCGACGTGCGACCATTGAACATTGCGTACTCGGCGGTCGTAGAGTCAGTAAGTTTGCGGTAAGGAACCACGTGGTAAATAGTGCGCGTCACGAACTTCGTCGTGGCGTTCGTGAGGAACGCCGAGTTCATTGTAAGAGTTGCACCTGCTCCAGTTGTGGGGGCGATGCTGTTCAGCGAGCCGAGAACTGCATTGTGACGGACATCATCGACGCCCGAGAAGCCCGTAACCGAGGCGCCCTTCTTAGCCATGGCAACCCACTTTGGAATCGAGAACGGCATAATTCCGCCGGCGTCTCCATCAATCGCGGTACCGTCGTGCTCTTGAACCGAACCCGCGCCGCTGTTGTAGGTGCGAGTAACACACGAAGGAAGCGAAGCGGACTCAGATCCATAGAACTTCAACGCCCAAAACTTTCCAGTTCCCGATGACGATTGGGGGATGAGTGCGTGAATTGGGGTCGAGGTTTCTCCATCACCCAAGGAGTAGGTGTTGTCAACGAGCTTCGTCGCTTGACCCGACTTGGTGATGATTCGACGCGCCTCGCAGTTGTAAATCGCAAACAGTGTGCTCGGTGCAACGTGAGTTGTTCCATCTGCGGCGTCCGTGTCTCGGCCGAGGGTCAGCGTCGGAAATTTCGACGTTGACGAGACGGCATAATCAACGGCGTCAATTGCGAACGGTACATACGACACTGCACCGGTGGTTGAGACGTTCGTGGTGGGTCCTGACGATGAACGCGAGTACTGAATCTGGCCATAAACCTGATCCGCCGCTCCGGTTACTCCATCAATCTTCCACGCGCGAGTGGTCGTCCCCGGGGTCGCGAATGTCGCCTTCCCGGTCGTGTTTCCCTGCTGACCGATGGCGGTGCGGAGCGCTGATGCACCGTCGCCGGATCCGTTGGGTCGATAAATGGTTGCTCCACCGGATTTGGTTACGAGAGTTTGCGCCGCTTCGGTACTGGTCGCATCGTAGGACGCGAGCTTCCAGTCACCGGTCGCGCTGACACGCCCAATTGCGATCTGGAGACCGTTGTCAACGTCCTGAAGAGTATCGGAGCCAACCCCAGACAGTACTCCAAAAATGGAATTCGAGCCGCTCGCAATCGGGTCCGCCTGTGCCATCGGTGAAGCTATGCCCCCGAAGATCACAGCAGTGAGACCAGTAGCCGCGGCTAATTTAGTCGTCATCCTGAATGTCATGATTTTCCTTTCGTAGATGCATCTCGAGCCTCACTGAAGCTTTTTGACGGTGCTCGGCTGACCTCCGCACACTCCTAATCGTGATGAACGAAGGTGAACGCCAGTCAAACGACAAGCGAACGTTATAGGTCGTTTGCCTTGCGAATTAGGGTCCTGCCACCCGCGATCATCGGGATTCCAAAACACAAGGCGGATAGCATCGAATACTGAAGTGCAGGGTTCGGGTCGGCGGGAAACTCTACGCTCGGCCCATTGGGTTCCTCCACGAGAGGCGTTACCGAGCCCTCGGGCGTGGCGGCCGGCGTGACGGTGCCCGTTGGTGCGGTGGATTGATGCTCGGTACATGCCGGCGCGGTGATTTCGGTCGAAATCACCGACAGGGACCTCTTAGCCAACGAACGCTGCTCGGCGTCAAGTGGGACATACCCAACGGGGATTTGCCCCAATCCGTTACCCACTTTTTGACCTTTGGTAATCACGTATAACAACAGCAACCGGAAGGACTCCAAATCCGTTATTGTGGCGCGGCAAATGTCAACCGCCGCATAGGTCAGTGTCGACAACGGGTAAGACTCGTCCTTAATCATTGTTGGAGTCGAAACCGAGACTCCAGGAACGTTAGAGTCCACAAATTCGGACACCGCTGAATTGATCGCTTCGGTTGTCGGTGAAACTGCTTGCCCATTTGGGTTAACCAATTTCGCTGTCGACAGTCCGAGTCGATTCGCGGTGACTACATCGGTTACGGTGAGCATGAATCGACGTCCGAGCAACTGTGCGCCCGGGGAGGTGAATACGGGCGGGGTTTTGGTAACGTCCCAGAACGTCTTGATGCCCGCGTCACCACGGTAGGCACGCACACCTCCGTCATGGAAATCTGCAATATATGGCCGAAGCTCGAATGTTCCGAAACCTGGTTCGGGGATGTACTCGTATTCCCGAAATGTGGTCAGATCGGCTTTCGGAAAAGAGTCGATTGTTGCGTCGTTGTTGATGTCAAGGTCTTCGTAATACTTGTTGACAATCATCCCGAACTCGTCCGCTTCCCCCGCAAGGAACCCACTCGCTGACTCATCAGATTTGACCCACTTCCAAAGTTGCGCGATGACGTCTTCGTTTCCAATGGGAACCAATAGCCCGTTTGGTGCCGCCGTATTGACGAATTCCTCGAATTCGGGGTTCAACGCCAAGAATTCCGGATCCTGTCGGATGCTCGTCGGATTCGTTGACAAATACGATTGGTGAGCGCCATCAGCGACGTCATCCTGATACGACTGTGTCAAGAGCTTGGCGACGAGTCTCGCGTTCAAGGTCAAGTCGGTGACTTGTTGACCATCCTTGTAGGACAGAGCCGAACCGCCCTTGATGAAGTAGTTGATGTTGAACGCAACGGTTAATGCAGATTTGACGACGGGAACATAAATCAAAGTTGAGCCAGTTGATTCGGTCGCAGAGAGGGGGGCATCGATAAAGGACAAACGCGCCGCACCAGCCGTGGCGCTAATGATATTTCGGCGAGATTCCGAGTCGCCAATCATGGAGAACCCAAATACCGTCTTCTTGGCGCACATCGCTGATTGCCAGGAAGAGAAGGCTGTTACGATCATTTCGTTTCCCGTGGTCCGGTTTTCACTTGCACCGATCGGGCAACCGGAATCGACACTCCGGAAAGACAAGGGGAATTCGATTCTGTCATTCCAGTTGGTTTGAGAGAGGGGTGAACCCATAAGTCGGCCTGAGACGCCTTCGTCGAAATACGAGCCATCAACCGTCCACTCACCGCGAGGCACAACAACTAGCCAACAGTTTCGAATCTCGCCACCTTCCTGAGTCGCCCCACATCCGAGATGAGGGGCTTCGAGTGACGTCTGAATCTCGAATGACGTGCTTCCGGTTCCATCGGCACTCGTTCGAGCGCCTGAAATTTCGTTGGTTGTTGTTGCACCAAAGAACTGGAACGAATCTTGTGTCGACTGCCCATCTGGGAAATTCGAACTAGGTGAACTCTCAAATGGCACGCCAAAACTGTGATCAAATTCACCGGGCGCCGGGCGAATATCGAACTTTCCCGTGTAGTCCTGGAGTGGATCCGCTCCTTCGTATGAAAGCGAGCGTGACCCTGCCGAATCGCCGAGTGTTGTCAAGCTCAAACCACTCGGTGCACCCCATTGGCAGTGCGCCGGGTCTGCCGTGCCGCTTCCGTCATCCCAACATTGCATTATTTGCAGGTAGTTTGCTGCCAGTTCTCGGGGCGACGTTTCGACGCCACCGCTCCATTCAACCTTTACTGCCTGATACGTCAAGTCCTGAACCTGACTGACTGACACTACGAGGTTTTGGAAAAGCGGGTAATTCAGGGTGCTTTCGTCACGCACGGTGTCCAACCAGCCAATGGTCATCGACCCGTCGGCGTCAACAGTCGGTATCTGGGAAACTTGCGCTGCGACGGGCTCCGCGGTCGGTTCCGCGGTCGGTTCGGCAGTAGGGACGACCTCAACCGTATCTTCACCTTCCGCGGCGCTCGCAGACGAGACTGCTAGCCCACCAAAAAATACACCGAGGCCTAAATCCGCGAGGAGGAGCATCGCGAGGATTCGCGAGCGCGTCGAATGTTGGCGTTCGGTCATGAGGAGCGAACCTTTCGTGCTGCGTATGTGACTAGTACAGGCGGGACAACGACAACGAGAACCAGAACGATAATGACGCTGAGAATAATCCAGTTGGTCGCGGCCCATCCCAGAGACGTCGTTGCTACGGGGACAGCCTTAATGTTGGAACAAGTTCCGGTGTCGGCATCACACTGTGTCGGACCGGTTCCCATGGTTCCGCCCAACATGCCGCCTGTGGTGCCGGTGCCTGTTGCGCCCGTTGTGTCGGTTCCCGTCGTTTCGCCGACAACGCCGCCGGTTGACGTTGCGGCCGCACCACCGGTTCCCGCGGTGCATTGCTCGGCGCCCTTTTTGTCACACGGATCTGGCATCGGCGCATTTTTTGCCAGCGTGTTTTCGCCCGAGGCTGAGAACGTCGGGTTGTTGCACTTTGCAATGTTGATTGTGGAGGGGTCAGCTCCAGGGATTTTGGCAACTTGTTCGAGCCCGACTTTGACAAGGTTGACTGGGAGAGGCGAATAGCCGAGTACTTCTGCTTGTTGCTGGCCTTCGCACAAAAAGTAGTTCGCGAATGCCGAGAGTGTCGCGCCCTTCGCCGTAGTGAACGCGGACTGCTCCGTCGTCGGCACAATCATGTACGAATAGGACGACAGGGGGTATGCGCGAGCGTCCTTGTTGTTGTAAACCCCCCCAAGTTCCTGCGTGAGGTACATTTTTGACGTTTTGTCCTGGTTGATTTTTGCCCCAAGAAGCCCGACCGCGACGTTGGATGCAGTTGGTTCAACGTAATATCCGGCATCGTTGAGGATCTTGGCGACAGGAAATCCGGTCTTGAGTGCGTAGGAGTACTCGACGTAGGTGATGGTACCTTCGTTTGCTTTTTGGGCGACATACCCCGAAACACCCTGCGAGTTGGGCTGCGCGACCATTCCTGCGGTTGTTGGAAAGAAGGAGGTCTGTCCGCACTCGTTTCGTCCGACCTTGGCACAGTAGCTGTCCCACAGCGACTTGTACTTAGTTGCCATCCACAATGTGAACTGAGCAGTTGAACCCGAACCGTCCGATCGAACGACGGGTACGACGGCGCGGTCAGGAAGTGTCAGTCCGGGGTTATCCGCCGCGATGAGCGGGTCATTCCATTTGGTAATCACTCCGGTGAACATCTTGGTCACAACGTCACCCGATAGTCGCAGGTTCGTGATGGGGTTTCCCCCCGACGTGATGTTGTACATGAACGAGGTACCACCGGCAACGATAGGGACGTAAACGAAAGGTCGCGCCGGAAGTTCGTCGAGTACACCGTTGTCGGTCAGTCCGTATGGTGTCTCGGAAACACCGTAATCAACGGTTCCACCCTTGAATTGGTTACGTCCGTCCACCGATCCGGTCGAGGCGTAGTTGACGCTCATTCCATATTGCTTGACGTTTCGACGCCACTGATCGATGGCGTTCGCGCTCCATGACGAACCAGCGCCTGAAATCGGCACATAGTCCACGGCGAGGGCCGCGGTTGACCCGCCCGACACAATAATTCCCGTTAGAAAAAGAGCCAACGTCGCGCGAGTCGACTTGATGAATGTGCGACGAATGTTCATGATGGTTCCTTCGCGTTGGTGATGCGCCGACGAAGCGGCGAGATGAGATTCCGAGAAGTGGAGGCAAACCAACCAAATAGCTCAGCGCGGCGCCTACGGGCACGTGCTGATTTCTCTGGAGTCATGCCGCCAATTATTCGGGCGATGACAAAAAGAGTGAGGACGAGAAGCATAAGCACTGCGGCCGTACCGAAACCACGGGCGATCATGGTCGGCTCGGGCGACTTGACGAACTGGAAAATCGCGAGGGGCAGCGACACCATCGGGGATTCGAGCGGGTTGACATTGAGTTCGGCGGTGAACCCGGACGTCAGCAAGACGGGCGAGGTCTCGCCAATTCCGCGCGCTGTGGCGAGAATGATGGACGTCGTGAGCCCAGACCGTGAGGTCGGAAGTACGACGTTCCAGACAGTCTTCCATTGCGAAGCGCCAAGCCCAATCGAGGCCTCTTTGAGAGTCTGCGGGACGAGTCGCAAAACGACATCGGCCGAACGAATCATGATGGGTAGCATCATGACGCTGATCGCGAGCGACGCGGCGAGGCCCGACTTTGGAAGCCCAAACATAAGGATTGCCGTGGCGAAAATAAACAAGCCGGCGACGATAGACGGAAGCGCCGTCATCGCTTCGACGATGGTGCGAACGAAACGCGAGAAACGGCCGGGGATTTCGTTCAGATACACGGCGGCGGCTATTCCGAGGGGGATTGTGATTGCCAGCGCGATAGAGATTTGGATGAGCGATCCAGCGATGGCGTGTTCCACACCACCGACGCTGAGGGGGTCAAGCGGCCCCGCAAACCCCATGTCTTCTGTGTAGAAGTTGAGGAACGGCAAGGCCTCTGCCCCGCGTCCGATGACGAACACGATGACAAAGATGAGGACTGAAAACAACAGAACGCCGAGGCTGGTGACCAAGACTGCGACGACCCGGTCTATGACGAAGGTCTTGGTGTCGTCGATTGACACGAGGAGTGCGTAGAACCCGACAAAGAGGAGGTACCACAGCACGAAGAACGCGACACCGCCCGTGATGGGAGCGACTTGGGTGGCGAGAACGATGGTCAGCGCGAACGCCGCAACCGCCGCCCCGAGAATCGACAACAGGTCACCGACGCGTATTCCCCCGAGCGTTCGCTTGGGTTCGATACCGATCAAACCCCCACGCGGGTGAACTGTTGTGGTCTTCGACGAGGGACGCTTTTTGCGCGATTTGCCGACTAGAGCATTGGTGCTATTTGGGGCCTTCGTTGTGGTCGCCATTATGACGCCGCCCCCGATCGTGATCGCGAGACGACAATCGACGCGCCGAAGTTGACGATGAGGGTCATGGTAAAGAGCGCGAGTCCAGCCGCCATTAGGGCGGATAGTCCCATCTCTGTCGACTCACCATAGCGAAGGGCGATGAGCGCCGCGACGGAGGATGCGCCGTTCTGAAGGATGTTCGGCTGGATAAAGAAGACGGGAGAGATGATCATGTACACCGCGATCGTCTCGCCGAGAGCACGACCGAGTCCGAGCATCGTTCCACCGATGATTCCGCCCTGACCGAACGGAAGGACAACGTTGCGAATCATCGCCCAGCGAGTGGCGCCGAGGGCGAGAGCGCCCTCACGTTCGCCGACAGGAGTCTGCGAGAACACCTCGCGCATAATCGAGGTGACGATGGGGGTGACCATGATGCCGACGACGATTCCAGCAATGAACGTCGACGATGTGTACACCGTGGTTGTCGCCAGCGGATCAGTCGGGTCCACTCCCGTCACGCCAAGACCGGGGATCCAACCGAAATACTGCGAGATCCAGCGCGAAACTGGAACGATCGATTGCTGAAGAAAAAAGAAGCCCCACAGCCCGAAGACAACAGACGGGATGGCGGCCATGAGATCGACAATCGACACGAGGAAGCTTCGGAGTTTCCGCGGGGCATATTCGGTGATAAACAGTGCAGTGCCCAGCGAAAGTGGCAAGGCGACAACGATCGCGACCGTGGCAATCAGAATCGTGCCGACAATGACAGCCGCGATTCCAAACCTGCCGGCGTCAGGTTCCCACGCTTGTTCGGTGAAGAAGCTCCACCCTGCTTTATTGAGCGCCTGGGACGCTCGGAACGCGAGGAACGATCCGACCAACACCATGATGACAAGAACCGTCGACCCACCCGCGCGGACGACTCCGCGAAAGATTTTGTCGCTCCGATCGCGAATGATCGTGAGCTTGCGTGGGGTGTCGGTAAGCATGAATCCGTTTCCAAAAGGCGTCAGGCGGGAGGAATGTCGCTCGACAATCTTGACTTATGGAGGTAAACGGACGGTGAACGGTCAATCAACCAAATAAATCCTTAAACGCTGGCAAGAAGAGGAACAGTGTCCTCTGATATCAGGTCTCTCATCAATGGATTGGCGTGAATCGCTAGTTTCTCATCGACGTACAGAACAGCGTGGCCATGCTGCGATGCGCTCGTCGCAGCATCGTGTCCGCCACTGATGATTGCCGTCGCCCACACGTCGCTCGCGACGATGTCGTCAGAAACAACGGTCGCTCCAACAATGCGTGGCCCCGAGGTTACCGATCGCCAAATATGCTCCCCGCGGTCGCCCGTGCCGCTGGTCGCGATAGCGCACCACGTTGAATTCAACTCGACGGTTGCAACAATGCCGAGCGTATCTGTTGGATGTCCAATAGCAATCGGCCATGTGCGGGCGTCGCCCGCCACAATGATGTCCCCGCCAAAATTCAGCGAAAAGTGCGTAATGCCGTGGGCGCGAAGAACAACCGCCCCGGCGGCAATAGCGTCGGCCTTGACGATTCCGGAAAGATCAATCACACCATCACCTCGATGCGGAGTAAATGCGCCTCCTGTGTCGTTGCGCCATTCGATGGCGCGGGAATACGTGTCTCGAAAGTCAGCGCTCATTGACTCGAGCGTGACCTCTCCGCGTGCCAACTGAGATATTGGCGAGTCGTCCATGTACAGCGAATACTCCCTCTCGAGAGAATCAATCACTCGTGTGACACCCTCGACGGCAGGACCCCGAGAATGCTCAAGGGTGTCTGGAATGCGAAGCGAGACAACGGTGCCCATCGCCTCCCAGACATCGACGGTCATCCGGTGAAACCTGCTTGATCGAGGGCCGCTTGCGCGGACTGCTTGTATGCCCCAGTCGAGATTGTGGCACGCGAAACGTTGCCAAACTTGACACTCTGATTGTCGGTCGTCGCCTTCGTCAAAATGGGAATCACTTGAGCGTTGATTTGATTGGACGTACCATCGCCACCCGGGTGTTGAAGGGCTGTGGCCGACGTGATTGCGCCTCCCTGGATAACGATCTCCACTTGCATCGGACCGTAGACAGTCTGAACCACGGGGCCGTCAAACGTGCCGTCCGTCGTTGATGACGAAGCGCCTGTGGTCGAACCTGAGCCGCTCGCCGAACCGCTGCCCGAGTTCGATCCGGAATTCGAGGCCGCGTTCTGGTCAGTCGAAGTTCCGTTGAGAAATCCGGTGCCTAGAACGATTCCACCGGCGAGAACTCCCATGGTGGCCATTCCAGAAATGAAGGCTGATGTTGGTCGCATATCGGTTTCTCCTACCAGGCAAACTGTTCGTTGTGGATTCGGTGTGGCGGCACTCCCGCGCTGCGAAGGTCGGCGACGAGGGAATTCATCCACGCTTCCGGCCCACAAAGGTAAAAGTCGACCTCGGATGGTCGCTCGATCATCGTGGAAATAGTGACCCCGCGCTCGGATTCATCCCATGGTAACCAGGGCGTTCGGCGGCCTCGCGAACCCGTGAACGTGTACACGGTTCCCTTTTTGGCGTGCGCGATTCGGACGATCTCGTCCATCAAGAACAATTCCTCGTCACTTCGGGCACGCCCGATGACGGTGAGCTCGCCGGGTCGGACATCCATCGATTCAACGAGTGCGCGGATGGGGGCGAGCCCGATCCCCGATCCGATGAGGGCGACCCGTGAAGTCGTCCGTTCGGATTCCGTGAATACACCGTAAGGTCCCTCAAACCACACCGCGGTTCCCGGTCGGACATGTTGCAGTAGTGAAGTCGAATCCCCGAGTTCACGCACGGTGATTCGGACTCGATCGTTGGTGGGTGCAGCGGAAATCGAAAACGGATGAGCCTCGCGCCAGAGAGTCGGTGCGAGGAATCGCCAGTGCGCGAAGTGTCCCGCTCGGAAACCCGCCGCAGTGAGGCCGCGACCGCGCATCGTGATGGAAACAGTGCCCGGTCCTTCGATGACAACGCTTTCGACGATGAGCGTATGACGAACCGATCGCAGAACAGGGACGATCACGCGGAAAATCACGACGCTTCCCGTCGCCACGACATAGAGTCCCAGCCAATACGCACGCCCTGCAGTACCCTCAGCGAACAACGTTCCTTGTGTGAACTGGTGGAATATGCCGAGGTACATCGCGACGTAACTCATGAGGTGGATGACGTGCCACACGCCGTGTGGCAAAAGTTTTTTCACCGCAACGAGGCTCGTGATGACGATGAGAACCATCACACCCATCGAGAGGAATGACAAGAGCAAATCGTTGACCCCGAGCATCGTGACCACTTCACTCCACAGGTCTGTGCTGACGCGGGATGCATAGTCGACAATGAGTGCAGCCATGTGAACGAGAAGCAGGTAGAGAACGGGCTTGCCCAATTTTTTGTGAATTTCCAGAGCGCGGTCGTGGCCGAAAAGCGAGTCGATTGCCGGCACTCGCGCGGCAAGAACCATCATGACGAGGAACAGATTGGTCCCAATGAGGCCTGATACGACTCCAACCCCATAGGGCAGGGTCACGATGTCGAGGAAGTTTTTCGCACCCCCGTCGACAAAGAAGAACGCGACAGCAACGGCTGTCGAGACCGGGATCAGCGATCCTGCGAAATCCTGTGAGGTCCATCGACGATTCGCGCGTCGAAGGAATTCGCGTTGTCGTGTTGTCATGTGCCTAATCAACGGCACGCTGCTGTGGAAAGCCCTGCAACTTCCTATGAGTAATCTGTGAAAGTACTCTCGGTGGGTTAGGCGCGGCCAGACTTCATCAAACGCTTTGCGACAGAAATCAAGATACGCCGGGGAACAAATCGTCCGACCATCGCCATGATTCGATTTGCCGCTCCGACGATGACACTAGGGGCGGGGGATTTTGCGTCGAGGGCCGACATTGCGGTGGTCACCACTTGAGTCGGAGTCATGAGGGCACTCCCCATGGATCGACCTCCGGCCACGTCAAAGAACTCGGTGGCCGTGCCGCCTGGCGAGACGGCGAGCGCCGTTACGCCGGTTCCCTGCAATTCGCCCCAGAGCCCTTCGGTGAACGAGAGCACATAAGCCTTTGTCGCCGCATAAACCGACATGTTGGGGACGGGCTGATAGGCAGCAGTTGATGCGATGTTGATGATGGTCCCACGGCCTCGTTCGATCATCGGAGCCACGAATAACCTGGACAGCTGGGTCAGGGACACAATGTTGACGTTGATCTCGTTGGCCATACCGTCAAGGTCTTCGGCGGCAAATGCGCCAATGTGACCCCACCCCGAATTGTTGATGAGAACGTCAATGGAGGTCTTTCCGACTGCGGTCGCAAGCCTCTTAGCAGCGCCGGAAACCGAGAGGTCGGATGCAATCACCCGAACTTTGACACCGTGAGCCGAGGTGATTTCTGCGGCCAGCGCATCCAATCGATCGGTTCGTCGTGCCGCGATGACGAGATCGTGTCCGCGTGATGCGTATTCGCGGGCGAACACTGCTCCGATTCCGCTGCTCGCGCCGGTGATGAGTGCCGTTGGTCTTTTTTCTGCCATTTCGCCACTCTAGTGGTCGGTGCAATCAGAACATTTGTTGACGAACAATCGTGACAAAAAACCGAAGTCATGTTAGTATTTTGCCATGGGAAGACCGCCAAAAGGGACGCGACCGGTGACCGACCCGTCATTGACGGAAGACTTTTGGCGGAAACTCACAGGACGCGCCGAACCATCGCAGCGTGAACAGTTTTTGTGGTTGTCTATCGATCTAGTTCGTGAGCTAGGACTGAATCAATTCAAGATTACGACTGTCGCAAAAATGATGGGTTATTCGGTGGCGATGGTCAATCACCACTTCGGCTCGCGCGACGGGCTCATCGCGGAATGTGCCGAGCGGGTGCATCAGAGTTACTCACTCGAATTGATTGATGCGACCGAAGCAGCAGAGCGCAATCCGCGAGCCAGGCTCGAGGCGTACATCGAAGCTCGTGTCGTTTGTGGTCGGCAGCTAGGCGGTTGGACTCAAGTACTGAATTACCCTTTCCACTCTTTCGAATCACCGGCGATTGCCCTTGCACGCTCGGGTGACGCATTCGAAAACAGCTTTTTTAGAAACCTCATGTTCATTACGCAGTTGGTTCTTGACCTGCAGCAGGGAACTGTTTCTGAAACCCGACCCGATCGGGCAGCGTTTGCAAATGAAATCATGACGCAGAACCCCACAGCGGTTTTCCATGCATCGAACATCGGCACGGCGACTGCAGGAGCGGTGATGTGGATGTCGGGCCGAATGGATGTCTTCACCCAGCCTCAAGAGATTGTCGATCTCGCGAATGCCGCTCTCAAATGGCAAGTTCAGCACTTAGTCAACGGCATTCCCGTTAGCTAAAAGCGGTCACCTCTGCGCAACAATAGGGTTACATGCTGGTGAAAGGACTCGACCATGGCCGCTGACAAACTGATTTCTTCTGGTGGCCCGTGGGAGGACATCATTGGCTATTCTCGAGCGACTGTCGCCGGCCCGTCGGTTCACGTCTCGGGGACAACGGCCACGGTGAACGGCGAACTCCAGCAAGCCGGCGATGCCTATGGCCAGGCAAAGGTTGCTCTCGGCATCATCACAACGGCACTCGCCGAGGCTGGGCATTCGGTGACCGACATCGTCCGCACCCGCATGTTTTTGGCTAACGCGTCCGACATGGATGCCGTGGGCAAGGCTCACGGCGAAGTGTTTGGCGCAATCAAACCCGCGGCGACAATGATTGCTGGACTTGAATTCATCAACCCCCAGATGCTCGTCGAGATCGAGGTCGACTCTTACAAGGCGTGAGGCGTGAGTGCCCGCTGGGTAGGATTCGCTCATGCTCATGGACAACGCAATCACGCGTCACGGCTTTGCCGGTTTTCGAGAGTTACATCGGTGGTCGATTGAAAATCCCGCCGATTTCTGGCGCGAGGCGTGGGACGAATTGGGAATCGTTGGAGTACGCGGCGAGCGGACGACACGTGGGGGCGGGTTCGAAGAGACGGAATGGTTTCCCGACGCGCGACTCAATATCGTTGACACGTTGTTGGCTGGTGATCCGGCGTTTGAGGCACTGATTTCGCACGCCGAAGATTCACCGCGACGTTCACTCACTCTCGGAGAGCTCCGCGCAGACGTTGCTGCGTGCGCGTCGGCCCTCCGCGCGTCCGGAGTTCAGGTTGGCGACCGAGTGGTGGCGTGGACGCCGAATGTCGTCGAAACAATTGTTTTTGCTCTCGGCGCACTGTCAATCGGCGCTGTTGTCAGCACTGCATCGACGGATTTTGGTCCGGCCGCACTGGTTGATCGGTTTGGCCAAATCGAACCGACCGTCCTCCTGGCCTCGGCATCCTCGCGCTATGGCGGTAAAGAAATCCCTCTTGCCGACTCGATTGCACAGGTGATCAGTGAGTTGCCGACGCTCACGACCATCGTTGTCATCGGTGCGAGTGATGCACACACGACGTGGGAAGAGTGGCTTTCTCCGCACCACGGCAGCGAGTTGTTGCCCACCGCACTTCCGTTCAACCATCCTGGTTTCATTTTGTTTTCGAGTGGAACGACGGGTCGCCCGAAGTGCATTGTCCATTCAGCGGCGGGCGTGTTGTTAAAGGTCTTGAGCGAACAGGGCTACCACCTCGATGTGCGCCCAGGCGACACCATGTTGTACGCGACCACGTGCGGTTGGATGATGTGGAACTGGCTGTTGTGTGGGCTCGGGCGGGGCGCGACGATTGTGCTCTGCGACGGCAGCCCCGGGTACCCCGACATTTCTCGACTGTGGGCTATTGCGAACGAGGAACGTTTGACGTTCCTGGGAGTTTCTGCTGCGCTGATTGATTCGTGGCGTCGCGCGGCGATCGAACCTCGCCACAATTTCGACTTGTCCGCGCTTCGAACGATCGCGTCTACCGGTTCACCGCTCGCGGCGACTGGCTACGATTGGGTCGCCGATGCCGTGTCCGCCGATGTGACGGTCGCCTCAATTGCGGGCGGAACCGATCTGTGCGGTTGTCTCGTGTTGGGTGTCGACACCGAGCCCGTCGTGCGCGGTGAAATTCAGGGTCCCGCTCTGGGGCTCGACGTCACCGTATTTCGATCCGATGGGTCAGAGGCAACGGTGGCAGAGGAAGGCGAATTGGTCTGTCGGACGCCGTTCCCGTCCATTCCACTGATGTTCTGGGGGGATGATGACGGCTCTCGTCGGCACAGCGCGTATTTCGGTCGCTTCCCGGGGATTTGGGCGCACGGCGATTACGCGAGACGAACCCCCTCGGGCGGATTCGAGATTCTGGGCCGACTGGATGCGACGCTCAATGTCAATGGGGTTCGTATCGGAACCGCTGAGATTTACCGCGTTGTCTTGACTATTCCCGGAGTATTAGAGGCGATGGCGATCGAGCAGCCCGATCGCGACAGCGCGCGAGTTGTTTTGTTCGTCATCGTCGATCAACCCCTCAACGACGAAATGGATGTGCTCATTCGAACCACACTTCGAACCCAAGCGAGCCCGAGACACGTTCCGGCAATCATTGTCGACGTACCTGAACTTCCTCGAACCCGAAGCGGCAAGATGACCGAGCTGGCGGTCGCCGACATTGTCACAGGCCGTCCCGAGCGCGACACCTCATCGCTAGCGAACCCCGAATGCCTTCAGTGGTTTCGGGCGTGGACAGCCGCGTCTAAACCTTCGTTGTGACGGGTCCGGTGGTCCCTCGAATCACCAGCGTTGCCGACAAATGTTGACGTGTGGCCGGAGCGTTGCGGTTGTTGATTCTATGGAGCATGTGGTTGGCGGCGAGTCGACCAAGATCCGCGAGCGGTTGTGCGATTGTCGTGAGGTTGAGGCGTCGCATGCCTCCAATGTTGATCCCGTCGTATCCGATGACCGAGATGTCCTCTGGGATTCGCAAGTTCGCGTTCTCCACCGCGGCGATGGCACCTATCGCCGCGACATCGTTTGCGACAAAAAGTGCCGTGGGATCAAAAGACAACGCGTCGCGAGCCGCCGCGTACCCCTGTGCGTCAGTGAGTCCCCCTGGAACGACGCGAATGTGTTCAACCAAACCGTGCTGTGTCATCGCGAGACGGTATCCGTCGGCTCGGGCGTGCGAAACAGGATTATCGCCGCCGCTCAAGTGGACGATTCGGGAATGCCCCAATTCAACGAGGTGATCTACGGCCATCCGAGCCCCCGCAACATCGTCATTGGAAACAGAGTCCATGTGGGGGACAGCGATATCGTCACGGGTCACGACAACCGTTGGCACTTCCGCGGCGATGGCCGTGAGGACGTGTGCGGGCAAACGGTGTGCGATGAGAATGAGCCCTTCCACCTGGAACTGCAAGAGAGTGTCTATTTCTGCTTGTTCGAGCTCAGGGTCCGTCCCTCCCGAAATCAACATCGTGCTGAAACCGTGTTCGCGCACTTCGATTTGGACCCCGTCGAGGATTTCGGCGAAAACCGGGTTGTGCAGATCGAGGATGAGCACTCCGATGGTGTGGCTTCGACGAACCGCAAGACTTCTCGCAGCAGCGTTTCGCCGATACCCCAATTCGGCAGCGGCATCCACGATTCGTTGTCGACTCACGGCACTGACCCTCGTCGACCCGGACAGGGCAAGCGAGACGAGCGACTTGGATACGCCCGCTCGAGTAGCGACGTCATTGATGGTGGGGCGAGAGGTCGACATCGGTTTAAGTGACGTCTACAAGCCGAACCGCGGAACCGGTGGCTACCGATTGCTCGCAGGCGATGGCGATGCGCAAGCTCTCAACCGCCGACTCAGGCGAGCACGGGTTCGCAATTTCTCCCCCGGCGA
>CAIRWJ010000213.1 GCA_903882245.1 uncultured Microbacteriaceae bacterium
CCCATCGCGTTCGAGCCACCGCCCACACACGCCACCACAGCTGTGGGTAGACGGCCCTCCGTCTCAAGTATTTGCTCGCGGGCTTCGTTTCCAATGATCGAGTGAAAGTCCCGAACCATGACGGGGAACGGGTGCGGGCCAGCAACAGTGCCGAGAAGGTAGTGAGTGTCCGCGACATTGGCGACCCAGTCGCGCATAGCCTCGTTGATGGCGTCCTTGAGTGTCCGAGAACCATGAACGACCGGCACAACGTCAGCGCCCAGCAGTTTCATCCGCGCAACGTTGAGCGCTTGTCGTTCCGTGTCAACTTCACCCATATACACGACACACGACATGCCCATCAGTGCAGCCGCTGTCGCTGTCGCCACGCCGTGCTGTCCGGCTCCGGTTTCAGCGATGAGCCGAGTTTTACCGAGCCGCTTCGCGAGAAGTGCTTGACCGAGCACGTTGTTGATTTTGTGCGAACCGGTGTGATTGAGGTCTTCACGTTTGAGCAGGATTCGTGCGCCGCCAGCTAGAGCGGCAAAGCGAGACGCTTCCGTGATGATGGAGGGCCGACCCGTATACGAGCGATGAAGTTCGGCGAGTTCCGCTTGAAAAACCGCGTCGGTCTTTGCGGCGGTATACGCGACGTCGAGTTCATCCAGAGCAGCGATAAGCGCCTCGGGCACGAAGCGGCCGCCGTATTCGCCAAAGTACGGACCTAGTTCTTGGCGCAGGGACATCAGCTCACCTCTCGGAATTGTTCAACGACAGAGCGCGGGTGCCCCGCCGTGACGAGCGCTTCACCGACAAGAACGACATCAGCACCCGCATCTCGATAGGCGCGAACATCGTCCACACTGTTGACCGCGGATTCGGCCACCGCGATGGCGTCGGCGGGGATGAGATCTCGAACCGCGCCGAACAGCGATCGATCGAGTTCGAAGGTTGAGAGGTCTCTGGCATTAACTCCAATCAACCCAGCTCCGACGTCGGCGGCCAATCGTACCTCGTCGGCCGAATGGGTTTCAACGAGAACGGTCAAACCCAATTGGCGAGAGAACTCATGAAGCCGTTCGAGGACGACTGCGTCCAGTGCCGCAACAATTAACAGAACGATGTCTGCTCCAACAGCGCGTGCCTCGAGGATCTGATATTCCTCAGAAATGAAATCCTTGCGTAACAACGGAACCTCGACACGTTCACGGACGTCCGTGAGATCGCGTAGCGAGCCCCCGAAGCGCCGTTCTTCGGTCAGAACTGAGATGGCGTCCGCTCCGCCTTCGACGTAGGACTCGGCAAGCGCGGGGGCATCATCAATCAGTGCGAGGTCGCCCTTCGACGGACTCGCACGCTTAATCTCGGCAATGAGCCGAATGTGCGACGTCGCGGCCAGTGCGAGATAGGCATCAATCGGCTCGGGCGAGCGTAATGCGCGACGTTCAATTTCGGAGTAGGAGACACTTTCGCGCCGAGTCGCTGCGTCCTCAAGCGCACCAGCGGTGAGAGCCTCCAGCACGACTAGTGATTGACCTTCGTTTTCGAACCGCCGACGCCGTAACCGGCCCTAGCCATGAATGAGCCGGCGAGCGGTCCGATTACAAGAAGTGAGGAGCTCGCCCAGACGAGTAGCGGCTGGTCGAACCAGAAAAACAAGGTTCCAGCTGTGGCACCGATGAGCATGATCGTTACTCCGGTCCACGCGGCGGGAGAAGAGCCGTGTCCAGGGTCGTGCGGGTCGTTCATGTCGTTCCTCCTAAGGGTCAGTCTAGCGCGGGGCGGAGAGCGTTCGCCGCGGCTATCGCCCTCAGTGGGGCGGCCGCTTTGTGGACGGTCTCGTCGTACTCACTCTGTGGTACTGAGTCTGCGACGATTCCGGCACCGGCCTGTACCGACGCGGTTGTGCCGACCAGAACCGCGGTTCGAATCGCGATCGCGAGGTCTGAATCGCCACCGAAACCGATGTACCCGACGACTCCCCCATAGACGCCGCGACCAGCTGGTTCGAGCTCGTCGATGATTTCCAACGCACGCGGTTTCGGAGCCCCAGAGAGCGTTCCCGCTGGGAAGGTGGCTCGAAAGACATCGATCGGAGTGCGCCCTGGCGCGAGTTCTCCTTCGACACTCGAGACGAGGTGCATGATATGCGAGAAGCGTTCGACGTTCATAAACTCGGTGACCTCGACCGTTCCGGGGGTACACACGCGCGAGAGGTCGTTACGCGCAAGATCAACGAGCATCAAATGTTCGGCACGTTCCTTGGCGTCAGCCAAAAGCCCCTCAGCAAATTGCGCGTCATGCTCTGGTGTCTCACCACGCGGGCGACTACCCGCGATGGGGTGACTAAACACGCGACCGTTGTTCACCTTCACAAGAGCTTCGGGCGAGGAACCCACCACGGCAAATGGAGTTCCATCCGCACTTTCGAGGTTGAGAAGGTACATATAGGGCGACGGGTTAAGCGCGCGCAACATCCGGTACACGTCGGTGCTCGACGCGGTGACTTCCGTGTCGAATCGCTGAGAGATAACAACCTGGAAGACGTCACCATCACGAATAAATTGATGTCCCCTCAGCACGGAATCAAGGAATTTCTTGTGTTCGGTCCGTAACGCAGGGTTCGGCGCAGTGGTTTCCGGGGGCGCTAATGGCGCGAGTGGCAGTGCGGTTCGAAGGCTCGCCGTGATGCCGGCAAGTCGAGACTGTGCCGACTCCCACAGTTGGTCGAGGTCGTCCGTGACAAGAACTGCGGTCGCAACGTGCAGTAGTGCTGTTCGATGGTCAAACACCAACAGGTCGCGAACGAACAGCAGTGACTGCGCTGGGACTCCTGACTCATCCACCGGAGCATCCGGAAGATCCTCGAGTTCGCGCACAGTGTCCCAACCGAGATAACCAACCAATCCACTCGTCAATGGCGGCAATTCAGTCGGAGCGGGTGATGCCCAGCGCGCATACAGCGCATCAAGTGCATCGAGTCTTGCGGTCGGGACAGCGCCGCCAAAAGCGCGTTCCTCCGACAGCCCGTGATCGAGCCAAACCGATGAACTGTCTCGTTCGGTGAGACAGCCCCATGCCGAGAGCCCGACGAAGGAGTAGCGAGACCAAATCCCGCCTTGTTCAGCGGACTCCAGCAGGAACGTACCCGGACGACCCTCTGTGATGTGCGAATATAGCGCAACGGGCGAAACCGAATCAACGAAAACGGAGCGAATGACCGTCACGACGGGACCAGCCGCAGCCGCGGCCACGAACTCAGCTCGGGTGGTGGTCATAGAGATACGCCTCCTAGTCGTCTGTGATGGAAGTGAGCGAGTAGCCGGTTGCGCGAACTAGACAGCCGTGGTGGGTTATCGAACAGCGAGCAGGTCGATTACGAAGACGAGTGTTTGACCAGACAGGCGGTGGCCACCTCCAGCGGGACCGTACGCCCACATCGGAGGACAGACGAGTTTTCTGCGACCGCCGACCTTCATGCCGGGGA
>CAIRWJ010000214.1 GCA_903882245.1 uncultured Microbacteriaceae bacterium
ATGACGGGAACCCCAGCCGCCGAAACCACAATTGCCGCGATGGACGAGACATTGATGACGCCGATTGGGTCACCCCCCGAGCCCACGATGTCGACAGCGTCGGTCGACACGTCGATCGGAAGCGCGGCGGACAAAATTGCGTTACGGAAGCCGACGACCTCGTCGACGGACTCCCCCTTGGCACGAAGAGCGACGAGAAACGCGGCCAGTCGAGCATCGCTCACATCACCGTTCATGATGTCGGTCATCGCTCGAGCGGCCTCGGCAACCGACAAGGAACGGCCGTCGAGCAGGTCGCTCAGGAGGTTGGTCCAACTCTCGTTCGTCACTCCCCTAGCCTAGCGTTCTCGATGAGCGCAAAATTGATGAAAAGTTCGCAAAATACGCGCGAAAACACGCCTAAATGGTCAGTCGAGCAGCGAAAGTTGGGCATAATGGAAGTTGTGACCAGCGCCTCGATAATCAGACCGCAGTCGGTTGTGAACCGGCCCAACGCGGTAGCCGTTGGAACGATTGTGTGGCTCGCGAGCGAAGTGATGTTCTTCGCGGGTCTCTTCGCTATTTACTTCTCCCTGAGATCGATGGCCCCCGAGATCTGGGCTGTTCAAACCGAGAAGCTCAATATCCCGTTTTCGGCCCTCAACACGACGGTACTTGTGTTGTCATCAGTCACGTGCCAAATGGGGGTCTTCGCTGCGGAACGCTTGCAACCCCGTCGAACAGGTTGGGCCCCGACCAAGTGGGGCGTTGTTGAGTGGTTCTGGCTCACCTATGCGATGGGTGCTTTCTTCGTTGTTGGTCAGGTCTACGAATACGCGATGCTTACCAGCGAATGGGTCATGCTCAACAGCGACGCTTACGGCTCGGGTTTCTATCTCACCACGGGCTTCCACGGACTGCACGTGACCGTCGGCCTCATCGCCTTCCTCCTCATGATCGGTCGCATCCAAGCCCTCAAGGTCTTCACTCACCGCGACGCGATGTCGATGGTCGCCGTGTCGTACTACTGGCACTTCGTCGATGCGGTGTGGATCGGCCTCTTCCTCGTCATCTACGTGCTGAAATAGAGAAAGAACTCCATGTCACGAACTGTCAATCGCAAGGGTCGACGACACCCGCTCTCGTCGCTCGTTCTCATCCTTGTGGGATTGTTCGTGTCAGGCGGGGCTTACGCCGCTGTGACCGGAACTGCTAGTGCCGCCGATGCTCCCGTCTCGGCAAGCCAAATTGAAGACGGTAAGAAGCTTTTCGCGTCGAACTGCGCGTCCTGCCACGGACTGAGCGCTCAGGGTTCTGCCGCCGGCCCATCGCTGATTGGCGCCGGAGCGTTATCTGTCGAGTTCCAGGTCGGCTCTGGTCGCATGCCCATGTCGGGCAGCGGACCGCAGGCCGAAAAGAAGCCGGTTCAATTCACGCAGCCCGAAATAGACGCGATGGCGGCATGGGTCGCGAGCCTGGCTCCTGGTCCCGCTGTTCCCGAGGCCTCGTCACTCGCCGGCGGCGACCCTTCCAACGGAGCTGAACTGTTCCGCGTCAACTGCGCCATGTGCCACAACGTGGCTGGCGCCGGTGGCGCTCTGACCGAAGGCAAGTGGGCTCCCAGCCTTCGGAACATCGACCCCGTCCACGTTTACGCGGCGATGGTCACGGGTCCACAGAACATGCCCGTGTTCTCGGACATGAACATCACGCCAGCAGAAAAGAACGACATCATCGCGTACCTCAAGTTCCTTGACGAGAACCCCTCGGTCGGCGGAATGGATCTCGGAGCCCTCGGTCCGGTGTCGGAGGGCCTCTTCGTCTGGATTTTTGCGCTCGGCGGCCTCGTTGCCATCACCATTTGGCTGAGCGCGAAGTCTAACTAGGTTTACAGAAAGGTTCATCCCATGGCTGACAAGAAATCGGACGTCGTCACGAGTGCAGGCAGCGCGGTGTCACGTCCCGATCGTCTGCAGAATCCTGGGTTCGAACCTGAGCACAAGCGTGTACACGACGAATCACCGGAGCGCGCGCGCGGTGCTGAGCGTGGCATCTCGTTGTTGTTCGCCCTGTCCGGCATCCTCAGCGCTGCTGCGTTCACTCTCAATTTCATCTTCCCCATCGTTCCTGGGGACCTCCTGTCGACGCGCTACAACAACATGTTCGTCGGTCTCGCGATTGCCGCGGGCCTTCTCTGCCTAGGCGTCGGCGCGGTCCATTGGGCGAAGGCGCTCATGCATGGTCACGAACTCGTCGAAGAACGTCACACAACTCGCGGCGATGACGCGACTCGAGCTCGTGCAGTTGAAATCTTTCAGGAAGCGAACAAGGAGTCGGGCTGGACTCGACGCCGTTTGCTCCGCAACTCCTTGATTGGCGCACTCGTCGCCATGCCGATCCCTGCGATTGCCCTCCTCCGCGATCTCGCTCCCGCTGGAACCCTCGAAGAAAAGCTCGTACACACAATGTGGGAAAAGGGTGTTCGTTTGACGCGTGACCCGAACGGCGTGCCCATCAAAGCAAGTGACGTCACGATTGGTTCAGCGTTCCACGTCATTCCCGAAAACATTATTGGACTCGAAGAGGGCTTTCTCAACGAGAAGGCCAAGTCAGCGGTTCTGCTCATGCGCCTGCCCCTCGATGCTCTTAACGAAGCGGAAGACCGCAAGGGTTGGTCGTACGACGGAATCGTCGCGTATTCCAAGATATGCACCCACGTGGGGTGCCCTGTGGCGTTGTACGAACAGCAAACTCATCACCTGCTGTGTCCCTGCCACCAGTCGCAGTTTGATGTGGCAAACCACTGTGCCGTCATCTTCGGACCCGCGGCACGCCCACTCCCTCAGTTGCCCATCGCGGTTGACGCCGAGGGCTACCTGGTCGCCCAGAGCGACTTCCTAGAACCGGTTGGACCTAGCTATTGGGAGCGTATACGATGAGCGTCGCAACACAAAAGAAAAGCACAGCCCCGACATCGACCGGCGCAGGTATGCGGTTTGTCGGCGGAGTGTCCAATTACATTGACGAGCGAACCAGCATCTCTGGAGCGGTCAAATTCCTCGGCCGTAAGATCTTCCCCGACCATTGGTCGTTCATGCTCGGTGAAATCGCGTTGTACTCGTTCATCGTTATCTTGCTGTCGGGCACTTTCCTGACGTTTTTCTATGACCCATCAATGGTCGAGGTGCACTACGACGGCTCTTACGTGCCGCTCAAGGGGATTCACATGTCGGCGGCCTATTCCTCGACACTCAACCTGACGTTCGACATCCGAGGCGGACTGTTGATGCGCCAGGTTCACCACTGGGCGGCGTTGTTGTTCGTGGCGGCCATCGGCCTCCACATGCTTCGCGTCTTTTTCACGGGCGCATTCCGCAAGCCTCGCGAAATCAACTGGGTCATCGGTTTCGTTCTTTTCATCCTCGCAATGGCCGAAGGATTCACCGGCTACTCGTTGCCCGACGACCTTCTCTCGGGTAACGGACTTCGAATCATTGACGGGATGATTAAGGCCATGCCGGGAATCGGAACCTGGATTTCGTACCTGCTGTTCGGTGGCGAGTTCCCTGGAAATGATGTCATCCCGCGTTTGTATGTCTTGCACATCATGCTCTTGCCAGCTCTCGTCATCGCCCTCATCGCGATTCACATGGTGTTGCTCATCATCAACAAGCACACGCAATTTGCGGGACCGGGTCGAACGAACGACAACGTCGTTGGTTCACCGATTCTTCCGGTCTTTGCGGCGAAGGCCGGCGGATTCTTCTTCCTCGTATTCGGAATCATCATGTTGATCGCGTCGCTCTTCACCATCAACCCGATTTGGAACTACGGTCCCTATGACCCGTCCCCCGTTTCCGCCGGCACACAGCCGGACTGGTACATCGGGTTCGCGGACGGAATGCTTCGGTTGATGCCGTCTGGGTGGGAATTCGTCGTCGACGGATACACGTGGTCGCTAAACCTCCTGGTGCCAATCGTTGTCCTGATGTTGTTCATTGTTATCGTCATGGTCTACCCGTTCATCGAGGCCTGGGTTACGGGCGACAAGCGCGAACACCACATTGCCGAGCGTCCCCGTAACCAACCCACTCGCACCGCGATTGGCGCAGCGGGTGTGACCTTCTACGCGGTTCTTTGGGCCGGAGCGGCGTCTGACCTCATCGCAACGCATTTCCGCACCACGATCGAAGGAGTGATTCTCACGCTCCAGATCTTGCTCATCGTTGCTCCCGTTGCGGCGTTCTGGATGGCGAAAAAGATTGCACTAGCTCTTCAGCGAAAGGACCGCGAGCTGGTCCTTCATGGCTACGAGTCGAGCCGAATTGTGCGCCTGCCTGGCGGAGAATATCGTGAGATTCACACCCCGCTTGACGAGTTTGAGCAGTGGAAACTTGTGTCGTTCGACGAGTACGCACCTGCGCAACTTCGCCCGAACGCACGCGGTAAAATCACAATCGGTGCCCGGATGCGTTCATCGGTCTCGCGGTTCTATTTCGAAGACCGAATTGCACCGGTCGTCACGAAAGAACTCGAGTCACAAAAGCACTAACGCGACTGGGAACCGATTGCGGCCAGAATTAGGGCTATAGCGATAAATCCTGTCGCGAGACACCCGCAGCCAGAGAAGAACGACGACACGCACCCACCGCCCTGTTTGCCAACAACATTGACGACCAGGTTGGTGTTGGGCGGAACTTCAAACGACACGGGGTCATCTGGCGTCAGTTCGACCTGTTTGATTTCTGGGTTTTCGGATGTTCCGTCCGCCTTGGCGTCGGATCCGTTGGTTGAGTCGTCAGGATCGGGAAGTGGTCCGCGAGTTGTGGTCACGTCCCCACACTATGCTCCCCCGCGGACATGAAATATCCATTTACGGCACCGAGCACCTTCTCGAACAGGGTTCAGCGGCGGTACGCTCCGCGGACGGGCTCAAAGAACCATCCGATAAAGGTGATGAGAACGAGTCCCAGAGAGAACAACGCAAGCCAAATTCCGACGCTCATGGCCAGCATCGCCACACCGCCCGCAGCACCCGCGAAGAACGGCCACCACGACCACGGCAGGTAGAAACCCATTTCGGTGTCGCCGTCGTCAACATCGGCCACAAGGCTGTCTTCCGGAAGAGTTCCGCCCGCCTGACGACGCAGATTGATGTAAAGGAAGCCACCGAGAAGCAGGAACATCACCATCGTCAGCGGAATCGCGAGAGTTCCGACCCATTCGATAGGCGACCCAGCGATGTAATTCCAGGTTGGGTAGACGACTGAGAAAAACAGGAAAAACACGGCGAGCCATAGAAAAAGCTTGGTGTTGATTGGCATTGTTCGCCCTCCTACTTGTCCGAATATCCGGGCGGGGCTACCTCGGGGTGATTGAGGTCGAATGCGGGCGCTTCCGAGCGGATGCGAGGGATCGAGGTGAAGTTGTGGCGAGGCGGCGGGCTCGACGTTGCCCACTCGAGCGAACGTCCGTATCCCCACGGGTCGTTGACTCCGACCATGGGCGCGTTTCGCTTGGTCCACCAGACATTGAACAGGAACGGGATCATCGACACCGCAAGAATCATTGAGCCGACCGTAGACAACTGGTTCATCCATGTGAAGCCGTCTTCGACCATGTAGGTCTGGTAGCGACGAGGCATGCCCAAGACGCCGGCCCAGTGCTGGATGAGGAAGGTCATGTGGAAGCCGACGAACAACAACCAGAAGTGCAGGTGACCGAGGTCTTCACGCAACTTGGCACCGGTCCACTTGGGCCACCAGAAGTAGAAGCCCGCGAACATGGCGAAGACGACAGTTCCAAAGACGACGTAGTGGAAATGTGCGACGACGAAGTACGAGTCCGAGAGGTTGAAGTCCAGAGGTGGTGACGCGAGAATCACACCGGTCAACCCACCGAACACGAAGGACACGAGGAACCCAAGCGTGAAGACCATCGGCGATTCGAACGTAATCGACCCGCGCCACATCGTTCCAATCCAATTGAAAATCTTTACTCCCGTTGGAACGGCAATCAACATCGTCATGAGAGCGAAGAACGGGAGTAGAACGCTACCCGTCACATACATGTGGTGAGCCCACACCGTCATCGACAGAGCGGCAATCGCGATGGTGGCGAACACGAGGGTCTTGTAGCCAAAGATCGGCTTGCGCGCGAACACCGGGATGATTTCCGAGACGATTCCGAAGAACGGCAGCGCGATGATGTATACCTCTGGGTGACCAAAGAACCAGAAAAGGTGTTGCCACAGGATTGACCCACCGGTGGCCGCGTCATAGACGTGCGACCCGAAGACGCGGTCGGACCCCAGTGTCAGTGCGGCAGCGGCGAATACGGGGAAAACCATGACGATGAGCAGCGATGTGATGAGCGTGTTCCACGAGAAGATCGACATACGCCACATCGTCATTCCCGGGGCTCGCATGGTGATGATGGTCGTGATGAAGTTGACGGCACCCATGATAGTTCCGAAGCCAGAGAGACCCAGACCGAATACCCACATGTTCGCGCCAACACCTGGAGTGTAGGTCACCGTCGACAGAGGCGTGTAGGCGAACCAACCGAACGACGCGGCACCCTGCGGAGTGAGGAACCCCGCGGTCGCGACGGCCGACCCGAAGAAGTAGAACCAGAATGCGAGAGCGTTTAATCGAGGAAAAGCAACGTCTGGTGCTCCAATCTGAATCGGCATCAGCACGTTTGCAAAAGCGGCAAAGAGCGGCGTCGCGAACATCAGAAGCATCAGAGTTCCGTGCATGGTAAACAGCTGGTTGTACTGCTCCTTGGTCACCAGGTCCATGCCTGGCTGGAACAGTTGTGCGCGGATGATGAGTGCCATGACTCCGGCAATGAGGAAGTACACAAACGACGTCACGAAGTACATGTAACCGATGGTCTTGTGGTTCGTAGTAGTCACGTAGTCGAGGAAAACCGATCCCTGGCGGCCCGCTGCTGGCGTGCTTGCGCCTGCGGGAATTGAAGCTGCGGGGCGTGGTGCGGTAGTTGTCATGACTGTGCCTTAGCTGTCTGTGTTTCCATCGGTGCCAGGAAGGTTCTGATTCGCGTTGTACTCGGGACCGAGTCGGCCGGTCATGTCCTGATCGCGAAGTTTCTGCATTTGCGCGTCGTATTCGGCCTGCGAAACAACCTTGACCGTGAACAACATGAGCGAGTGGTACTCACCACAGAGTTCAGCGCATTTTCCTCGGTAGGTTCCCTCTTTTTCGGGGGTGACGTACCAGTGGTTCGTCTTTCCGGGAATCATGTCTTTCTTGTACAAGAAATCAAGGATCCAGAACGAATGGTTAACATCGCGCGACTCGATGCTGATTTCAATCGACTTGCCAACGGGCAAATAGAGAACAGGCAAGGTGTTGATGTCAATTGTCTTGTCTGGCTTTTCTCTCGCCTGGACACCCGAGAAATGTACGTCGTCCGAAAGGTAGTTGAAGTCCCATGCCCATCGCTTACCAAACACCTCAATCTTGACATCGGGGTTGGGGTTTACCTGTTCGATAAGCGCTTGGTCGCGAGCCGTGAAAGCAAAAAACCCGAGGACCAAAATCAGCGGAACGATGGTGAAGAACGTTTCAATCGGGGTGTTGTATCGGAGTTGGGACGGGAGTCCCGTGTCAGTCTTACGTCGGCGGTAAGCGAGGGCTGCCCAGATGATGAGCCCCCAGGTGATCGCACCAACAACCAACAGCACGATCCATGATGTCGACCACAAACCGATAATGCGCGACGTCTGATTTGTCACACCCGCTTCAGAGGGAAGAAATCCGCGAAGCTCTTGCGCCGTGCAACCCGTGAGCGTCAGTGCTGCAGCGATCGCGGCACTTGCTGCGATCAAGCGAAGAAAAATCTTGGGCACTGGGAACCTCTCACATACGTGTTGCTGTGTTTGTAGTCTACGACATTCCCCGGCGCTGTTTTGCGCATTTGGCGCGAAAAAACCGCGAAAATCTAGGGATTTTGCGCGGTTGTTTCTGCTCGATGGAGGTTAGTTGAACGAGTCTCCGCAGGCGCACGTGCTGGCCGCGTTGGGGTTGTTGATCTGGAAGCCCGAAGAGTGGAGCGTGTCTTCGTAGTCGATCGATGCGCCGTCGAGATACGGTGCACTCTTTTTGTCAACCACAACTTCGACGCCATCAAATGCAACGATTGCA
>CAIRWJ010000215.1 GCA_903882245.1 uncultured Microbacteriaceae bacterium
CACGAAGCAATCGTGAAACTTCCCACTGAGGGCGCAACGAGCGAGACCGTCGCTGACGTCGTCGAGGTGGGCTACACACTCGGTGACCGACTGATTCGACCTGCCAAGGTCGCCGTCGCCGCACCGGCGGAATAGTCGAAGAAGGGACGCAATGGCAAGCCAAGACTGGTTCGATAAGGACTTTTATTCCGTTCTCGGCGTCTCGAAGGACGTTTCGGATGCGGAACTAAAGAAGGTGTACCGAAAGTTGGCCCGCCAGTTCCACCCCGATTCGAACCCCGGGGATGCCAAGGCCGAGGCACGATTCAAGGAAATCAGTGAGGCGTACACCGTCTTGTCTGATTCGGCGTCGCGTCAGGAATATGACCAGATTCGAGCAATGGGCGGTGGCGCTCGTTTCTCGTCGGGCGGCAACGGACCCGGCGGGTTCGACGATGTCTTTGGAAACATATTCGGTGGCGGGGGCCGAACCCGATTCCAACAGAGCCCCGAGGATATCTTCGGCGGAATGTTCGGCGGCGGTGGTGGATTTACGGGGCAACAACGCTCGAGTGCCCGAAAGGGCGCCGACCTCACGGCAAACATCACAATTGACTTCCGCACCGCCATCCAGGGCGGCGAGGTCAGTCTCGATATTCGTGGAGCCAGGCCGCTCCAGATCGCAATCCCTGCTGGCGTGAACGATAAGCAAAAAATTCGTGTGCGCGACAAGGGCGAACAATCGATGACGGGCGGAGCCTCAGGTGACCTCGTCATAACCGTCACGGTTCGCGATCACCCGGTCTTCGATCGCGACGGTGACAATTTGCGCGTCGATATTCCGATCACGATCCCCGAAGCAATTCTGGGTGCGACTATCGAGGTCCCAACGCTCGAGGGGGACAGGGTCAAGGTCAAGGTTCCGGCGAATACGCCGAGTGGCCGCGTTTTGCGGGTTCGCGATCGAGGCGTGAAGGTCAAGGGAAAGCGCGGCGATCTGCTCGCGACGATTCTCATTGTCACGCCCGACCTGATTTCGGACAAGACCAAGAAACTCGTTGAGGAATTCAAGACACTCAACGATGCTCACCTTCCACGCGAGACGCTGTACAGCAAGGCGAGCCTCTAGGGGGGACTGTGTTCACCGAAGACGACCCGATCTTTTCCATCGCCCACGCGGCGGAACTCGCGGCGATGCATCCGCAGACGTTGCGACAATACGATCGGCTCGGGCTCGTATCCCCCGGCAGAACCGCGGGCCGGACCCGGCGTTATTCGATGCGCAACATCGTCCAGTTGCGCGAGGTTCAGCGTCTCTCGAATGAAGGGCTAAACCTCGAGGGGATACGCCGAATCCTTGAACTCGAAAACACCGTCACCGACCTGAATCAGCGTGTTCGCGAGCTCGAATCACTCCTCGCCGACGCGATGATCGCGCGTCCTGGGACACGCGTCTTTGCTGCGGGGACAGGCGGCGAGGTCGTCTCTCTTCGAGCCGGCACGCGCTCACAAAAATCCAACCAGGTCGTCGTCTGGCGACCGTTTCCATGGCGCGACCGCTAGGTATTGAGGAGAAAACCATGGCTAACATGCAAGGCGCCCCTTCCTCGCAGGACGAGCAGAAATCCGCACTCGAACAGTACGGAGTGAACCTCACCGCGATTGCGCAGACCGGCAAACTCGACCCCGTTATCGGGCGGGACGCCGAGATCCGCCGCATTACCCAGGTGCTCACGCGCCGAACCAAGAACAACCCCGTTCTGATTGGTGAACCGGGCGTCGGTAAAACTGCCGTCGTCGAGGGCCTCGCGCAGCGCATCATCGCCGGTGATGTTCCCGACAGCCTGAAGGGCAAACAAATCGTTTCGCTCGACCTTGCGGCGCTCGTCGCCGGGGCGAAATTCCGAGGCGAATTCGAAGAACGACTCAAGGCCGTTCTTAAGGAAATCGACGAATCCGACGGTCGCGTCATCACCTTCATCGACGAACTCCACACCCTGATGGGTGCGGGCGGTGGGGAAGGTTCCGTAGCGGCCGCCAACATGCTCAAGCCGATGCTCGCACGCGGCGAGCTTCGTATGATCGGCGCCACGACTCTCGATGAGTACCGCGAACACATCGAAAAGGATGCGGCCCTTGAACGCCGTTTCCAACAGGTTTATGTCGGCGAACCTAGCGTCGAAGACACGATTGCCATCCTGCGCGGTCTCAAAGAACGATACGAGGCACACCACCGAGTCGTCATCTCCGACAGCGCACTCATTGCGGCCGCGACAATGTCGAATCGATACATCACGTCTCGTCAACTGCCGGACAAGGCTATTGACCTCATTGACGAAGCGGCTAGCCGACTCAAAATGGAGATCGAATCATCACCCGTCGAGATCGACGAATTGCGTCGACTCGTCGATCGTCTCACCATCGAAGAACTCGCACTAAAGAAAGAGAAGGACGACGCGTCCAAGGACCGCCTGTCGAAACTACGGGGCGAACTCGACGAGAAGCGGGTGACGCTTGCCGAGCTTCAGAAACGCTGGGAATTCGAAAAAGCATCGCTGCAGGGCGTCGGCGATCTCATGACGAAACTCAACGACGCGCGAATCGAACTCGATTTGGCCATGCGTGAAGGCAACTATGAAAAGGCGTCCAAGATCAACTACGAGGTCATTCCCGGATTCGAAGCCGCGATCGCCTCGGCGGAATCTGGCGCACAGGTTGGCGACCGCATGGTCAACGACCGTGTGACCGAGGACGACATTGCCGCCGTTGTAGCGGCGTGGACGGGGATCCCCGTCGACAAACTGACCCAGGGCGAAACCGAAAAACTGCTGAGCCTGGAGAAGGAACTGGCCAAACGACTCGTCGGTCAAGAGGACGCCGTTCGCGCGGTGTCCGATGCGGTTCGCCGCAGTCGTGCAGGGGTATCGGACCC
>CAIRWJ010000216.1 GCA_903882245.1 uncultured Microbacteriaceae bacterium
TACGCCACCGATATCCTTAGGCGAACAGTGGGCAATGGCGAAAAACGCCTGCGGGCCTACCTCAATAGCGAACTCGATTGGGCGTCACGCATGGGGCCAATGGCCCTTCTTGTTCAATACCCAATGCTGTCCGCGCCCGTAAGGGCTAAATTGCAGGAGAAGTACGGTGATGAAATGCGCCGGAAACTCGAATTCCACCTCGCCGCATTGTGCGACCTCGTCATCGATATTCGCACGGGATCGACCACCCCACTCGATTACGACGACACCAACTACCCGCCAATCGAAAAAGCAATCACACACGCCACGGAGTTCCTCACAGCAACCAGCATCTCGTGGGCATCACACGGATTAGCAATGTGGGTTAGCGGAAACCACATGTCGACGCAGTCCTTCTGGACACTTGACGTAGCCAAGATCTCGACGAAGTTCGCCATCAAGCACCACATCGACGAAATCGTTGCGATTGCGAAGGGTCGTTAATGCGGCGTTACACATCCCGAGGCACCTAGCGAGCCCCGGTGGCCACCGAATAGGGGCTGTCGCCCCCCGCGGTGCGGGCGGCGACCTGGAACTGATATTTCACTCCCTTTGTCAACCCCGTGACCTTCACCTTGCGGCGCGTCGAGATACCGTCGGTGAACGTTGACCACACGCTGGTTCCGCCGACCCGGAACTGAATAACGTAGTCGGTGATCACATTTCCATTGAGGCTCGCGGGAGTCTTCCAAACCAATTTCCTCGACGTTGCTGTTTTCGGTCCAACCCTAAGCGAACGTGGTGCCGAAGTAATCGCGACCGCCGGGCAACCGCCGTTATCGAGCGTTCGGGATTGGACGGTGTTTTCGGTCCCGTCAGAAAGTTCGAACAGTGTCGTCACTCGACAATCCGAATTGACCACGAGGTTCGCGGAATAGGACGAGGTTCCTGCGAGTTCGACCGGTTCTGACCACGTGATGCCGTCGGTTGACGTGCTTGACGTCGCGCGAAAGCGCGGGTAGTCATAGTCCGTCGTGTAATCGCGCATCCAGACGGCCGTCAATTGTCCGGACGAATCCGCGATAACTTGAGCCACGTGATCAACGGACACGCCAAGCCAAGCACTGCCACCATCATCCACGAGGTGCTTTGTTGTCCATTGCACACCGTCCTGCGACGAGATGGCAAACAACCCTTCATCTGCCGGGCTGTACCACGTGATGACAACGGTGTCCGACCCGACTACCGAAACGTTTGGCGCGTCCCCGTCACCTGTACCATGTCCGACTGCAGTCGTCCAGGTTCCTCCGTCTTGAGAACTTCGTGACTGGATCTCCACCTCCGAAAAGTCGCTGATCGCTGTCACCGTTGTAAGGCCAGACTCTGTTGCCGCAATCCGCGCATCGTTGGCATCCCCTCCGAAAAGAGTGGTCGCGCTACTCCACACACCAGGGTTTACCGAGGAACGCGATACAACCTTTCCGCCGTCGCTGTCGCTGTCGTAGGCCCGCCAGACCGCGGTTACTCGGCCAGAGCCGTCGACCGCAATCTGAGGTTGACCAAGATAAGACGAGGTACTCGAGTCCAACGTGACGACATTCGTCCACGCAGCGCCATTGTTGGATGTGCGTGACTGGATTTCGCCCACAGTTCTGTTGTTGAAGATTGTTGTCACTACGCCAGCGGAATCCACGACTAGCTGCGCTTGAGATGTGTCCTGATTAGTTCCGCTCAGTTGAACTGGCTCTGACCAGGTTGTCGCGCCCGATTCACGCTTGCTAGACCAAATCACCTCATAATCCCCCGCTTCGTTCATCCAGATCACCGTGACACGACCGGTGCCGTCAACCACGAGATGAGGTTGTATGGCCTCGTGACTGATAGGCGATACGTTGACAGGTGAGGTCCAAACTTGCCCATCGCTCGAAGTGGACACCTGAACCGTTTTGGTCGAAACACCCACGTGGCTCCAGATCGCGGTCATCACTCCGTCGGCGTCGATGGCGATTTCGGGGTTGGAAAGCAAAAATCCGGAAGAGGAAACATTCACCGCGGTCGACCACGACGCCAGCGCCTGGGCAGCAAAGGGCGCCCCTGCCCACATCGACAACGCAGCAACACCGGCCGCAAATTTCAGAAAACTATTTCTCATTGCCATTCCTTTTATCCCGAGTCGAAAGGGCGAAGTTTTTGGCTTGCCCAACCAAGGAAAACTATCTGAATCTGTTGTAAAGCGCCACCGCGATATTTTGCAACTTGTGGGACTTCCAACACAATACAAACACA
>CAIRWJ010000217.1 GCA_903882245.1 uncultured Microbacteriaceae bacterium
CGGGGTCAATTTCAAAACCGAATCGATCAGAAATTTCGCGAACAAGTTTGCGCGCCGAATCGAGATCGAGCGTATCGAGGACACCCGTGGGCTCATGACCGAGCACTACATTCTCTGCGACGGTGAAGACGGGAATCAACATGAAGTGTTGGTGAACCATCCCAATACCGGCCGTCATGGCATCGCCAGGTCCTTTGAACTTGCGAACGACACCGTCGAGCTTGATGTCCCCTTCATCGGCCGCGTACAGACCGTAGAGGACGTTCATGAGCGTTGATTTACCCGCTCCGTTTTCTCCCAGAAGAGCGTGAATCTCGCCGGAATTGACCACGAGATTGATGCGGTCGTTGGCGACGAGCGATCCGAATCGTTTGGTGATTCCACGGAGTTCGAGTTTCATCTATTCATCCTTGAAGAGAATGGGACGGGGGCCGCCGAGACAGTGTCTCGACGACCCCCGACTGTAGCTTTGTACAGCCTAACCGAGCGGGTTGATTGACCCGTCGATGATGCCGGCCTGAAGTTCTGCCAGCTTGGCTTCAACATCTGCCTGTGCGGTTGCACCGGAGTAGTTGGTGATTGCCGAAAGTGCCGTTCCACCGTTTTCGAGCGTTCCGAGATAAACGTCACCCGTGAAGGCGCCGCCGTCAATCGCGATCGCCTTGATGATGTCGAACACTGCGAGGGTCATGCGCTTCTCGGCCGAGGTGAGTATCCATTCTGCGTACTCAGGCGAAGTGTTAGCGATGTCCTTGTCGACACCGATCATGCGTCCGTCGATGCCGGCTTCGGTGATGGCTTCGGAGGCTGCACCGAACTGGTCGCCACCAACAGGGAAGAGGACATCGGCGCCGGCTTCAATCTGGCCAGCAGCAATGGTCTTCGAGGTTCCCGAGTTGGGGGTGAAGTCACCGATGAAGTCACCAGTCTCGGTTGCAGGGTCCCAACCAACGACGGTAACTTCTGCCATGTTGTCGGTTCCCCACGCCTTAGCGCCATAGTAGAAACCGGTCATGAAGTCGGTGACGGCAGGAATCTGCATTCCACCGTAGGTGCCAACAACCTTGGTCGTCGACTGAGCTGCCGCGAGGTAGCCGGCGAGGTAAGACGACTGGTTCATGGCGTAGTTGACGGGCTTGAGGTTCGTTGCACCGTTCGACCATCCGTCAATCGTGACGAAGTTCATGTCAGGGTTTGCGTCAGCGGCAACGTTGACTGCGTCGACAAGGTTGAACCCGACAGCGATCGTGATGTCGCAGCCCTGGTCAATCATGGCCTGAAGGTTCGGGGCGAAGTCATCGGGCGTTGCCGATTCGGCATCCGCAATCTGAACTCCGAGCTCCGCTTCTGACTTCTGGAGACCTTCATAAACCGACTGGTTGAACGACTTGTCGTTCCACGAGCCTTCGTCCGACACAGCGCAGGCGAGATAGTCGACCGTTGGTTCGGGTGCTGCGGTTTCGGTGGGTGCTGCGGCACAACCGGTCAGGATGACCGCGGCTGCGCTCGCAAGTGCGAGCCCAGTCCAGGCACGCGATGTGATGTTCTTCACAGGGTGATTCCTCTCATTGGGTGGTGTGGTCCCAGTCCAGAGGATCCCGAACTGGCGCCACGAATGTACCCATCATATTGTCGCGGCGGGCGAAACAATAGATTTCCGCGGTAAAGCCGCAAAAACATCCTCGAATCGTTGTCCATTCGGATTTTTCGACGAATTTGCGGCAACGGTTAGAGAAGCGCGTCATCTCCTGACTGGCGAATCTGTTCGACGATGTCTTTGACACGTTGCGCGTGGGCGGCCGTCGTGACGAGAAGCGCGTCGGGTGTGTCGACAACGACGATGTCCTTGACACCAATGAGCGAAATCAGTCGCTTCGTATGCGACACGACGACCCCACTGGAACCCTGGTTCAGGACACGCGTGTTTTCACCAAGCGTTGCCAGCACGTTTGCTCGGCCATTTGTGTGAAGCCTGGCCAGCGACGCGAAGTCGCCGACGTCGTCCCACTGAAAGTCCCCGGGAATGACGGCGAGACGGCCGTGTTCTGCCGCGGGTTCGGCGATGGAGTAGTCAATGGCGACCTTGGGGATTGTCGGCCACACGCGCTCCAGAACCGCGGAGCGTTCTGGGGTGTCCCACGCGTCGGCGACCTCGTCGATGGGGTCGGCCACATCCGGTCGATTCGCGCGAAGTTCTTCGAGCAGAACGCTCGCCTTCGCAATAAACATTCCTGCGTTCCACAAGTGAGTGTCACCCTCGACATATTCGGTCGCTTTGTCCGCGCTGGGCTTTTCGACAAAACGAACCACCCGATGCGCATGGGGTGCTGCAGGAACGTCCAGCGCGTCGCCCGATTCGATATACCCGAACGCAGTCGACGGCGACGTCGGGCGAATCCCAATCGTCACAATGTACCCGGCCGCTGCGGTGGCAATCGCTTCGTTCACTGCCGCAATAAAGCGGCGTTGGTCATCAATAACGTGGTCCGCAGCGAACGAACCGATAATCGCATCGGGGTTTCGCCGAACGAGTATCGCGGCGGCGAGCCCAATCGCGGCGGTCGAATCCTTCGGGGACGGCTCAAGCAGCGTGTTGTCCGCCGTGAGCATGGGAAGTTCGTGAGCAACGGCCTCCGCGTGCGTCTTCCCGCACACCACAACAATGTTGTCTCCAGCGATGGGTTCGAGCCGGTCCCACGTTTCGACGAGGAGGCTTCGACCGCTTCCGGTGAGGTCGTGAAGGAATTTCGGGGCGTCGGCACGCGACAACGGCCACAGCCGCGAACCGACTCCACCC
Source organism: uncultured Microbacteriaceae bacterium (assembly GCA_903882245.1). GTDB lineage: Bacteria > Actinomycetota > Actinomycetes > Actinomycetales > Microbacteriaceae > MWH-TA3. Next base: position 2,798 of record CAIRWJ010000217.1, read on the forward strand.
GCAGGAATAACTGCGTAAAAGTTAGCTTCGCGATGTGAGCTCGTCATGTCCGACAGCCTACGCGAGGGGGTTAGACTGGGACCAAATTGTTCGTGCTCCAGGAGGAATCGAGTTGTCAATCAAAACCCCCAGCAAACCGAAAACCGTGTTTCGAGGGACGCTCTATCGCGGACACGAGGGCATGTGGTCGTGGGTACTTCACCGAATCACCGGAATCGCAATTTATTTCTTTCTGTTGGTCCACGTTCTCGACACGGCGACCGTTCGTCTCGATCCCGAGCTATATAACGCGGTCATGGCGTCGTACAAAACTCCGATCATGGGTCTGGGCGAAGCTGCACTCGTCGCCGCCATCGTGTTCCACGCGTTCAACGGGCTGCGAATCATTCTGGTTGACATGACCGCCTGGGCGTCGAGACATCACCGTACTTTGTTTTACGGCGTTCTCGTGTTGTGGGCCGTAGTCATGATTGCCTTTCTCCCCCGTCACCTCATGCACGTCTTTGGAGGCTAATCGTGAAATTCTTCCGATTCGATCGCCTCGCATGGATTTTTATGCGCGTCTCTGGGTTCCTTCTGATTGGGCTGATTTTCACCCACCTCATCGTCAATCTCATGCAAGACGGTGGCGTCAAGGCAATCGACTTCGCCTTCGTTGCTGGAAAACTCGCGAACCCGTTCTGGCAGTGGTTCGACGTCACCCTGTTGTGGCTGGCACTCATTCACGGAAGCAACGGGATGCGAGTCGTTATTGACGACTACGTTTACCGCACTGGAGTAAAGCGTTTTTTGCTTGTGTCCCTCGTCATCTCGACCACCACATTGATTGTTCTCGGAACGCTCGTCATTTTCACGCTCGACCCCTGTCCCGTGGGTTCACCCGCGGACCTGCTTCCCTCGTTCTGCCCCGCCGGCTGACATATACATAAGGAGTTAACCGTGACCACGGTTCATCATCACGAGTACGACGTTGTCATTGTTGGAGCCGGTGGCGCTGGCATGCGCGCCGCCATCGAATCGGCTCCTCACGCCAAGACCGCCGTTATCACCAAGTTGTACCCGACGCGGTCGCACACCGGAGCAGCGCAGGGTGGAATGGCCGCAGCGCTAGCAAACGTCGAAGAAGATTCGTGGGAATGGCACACCTTCGACACCGTCAAGGGCGGGGACTACCTCGTCGACCAAGACGCAGCCGAGATCCTTGCCAGAGAAGCAATCGACGCAATCATCGACCTCGAGAACATGGGCCTTCCGTTCAACCGAACGCCCGACGGAAAGATCGACCAGCGACGTTTTGGTGGCCATACTCGCGACCACGGAAAAGCGCCGGTTCGCCGTGCCTGTTACGCCGCAGACCGAACTGGCCACATGATTTTGCAGACGCTGTTTCAAAACTGCACCAAACTCGGCGTCGAGTTCTACAACGAGTTTTATGTTCTCGACCTCGTCCTCACGGAAGAAAAGGGCAAGACGCGCACGAGCGGGGTCGTCGCCTACGAACTTTCGACCGGTGACATTCACGTTTTCAATGCAACGTCCGTCATCTTTGCGACGGGCGGCTTCGGAAAAATGTTCAAAACCACCTCGAACGCCCACACCTTGACCGGTGACGGCGTGGGGATCGTGTGGCGTAAGGGCATCCCGCTCGAGGACATGGAGTTCTTCCAATTCCACCCGACCGGACTTGCCGGTTTGGGAATCCTCTTGACCGAGGGTGCGCGCGGCGAAGGAGCGATCCTGCGTAATGCGAGCGGTGAACGCTTTATGGAACGCTACGCCCCAACGATTAAAGACCTGGCTCCGCGAGACATCATTTCCCGCTGCATGGTGCAAGAAGTTGCCGAAGGCCGAGGCGCTGGACCGAACAAGGACTACGTCCTTCTCGACTGCACCCACCTCGGCGCCGAGGTCCTCGAGACCAAATTGCCGGACATCACCGAGTTCGCTCGAACCTACTTGGGCGTCGACCCGGTTACCGAACCAGTTCCCGTCATGCCGACGGCGCACTATGCGATGGGTGGAATCCCAACCACCACCGATGCCGAAGTCCTTCTCAACAACACGACGGTGATCCCCGGGCTCTACGCGGCGGGCGAATGTGCCTGCGTTTCCGTCCACGGTTCGAACCGTCTTGGAACGAATTCGCTACTCGACATCAATGTCTTCGGAAAGCGTGCCGGTCGCAATGCCGCCGCCTACGCCAACAAGGCGAAACGCCCCGCGCTTCCTAAGGGCACAGAAACGTTCGTCGTCGAGCTAATCGAAAAGATGCGCACCGCGGACGGTTCGGAAAATGTTGCAGCAATTCGCAAGGAACTGCAACTCGAAATGGACCGCAACGCCCAGGTGTTCCGCACCGAGGAATCTCTCTCTCACGCCCAAAAAATCATTGAGGGGCTCCGGAAACGATATGAAAAGGTTGGCATCCACGACCGAGGCCAGCGATTCAATACCGACCTACTCGAAGCCATCGAACTCGGGTTCCTGCTCGACCTCGCCGAGGTTGTCGTTGTGTCGGCCCGCAACCGCAAGGAAAGTCGGGGCGGGCACATGCGCGACGATTTCCCCGACCGCGATGACAAGAAGTACATGAAGCACACGATGGCCTACAAGAAGGGTGAGAAAATCGCACTCGATTGGAAGCCCGTCGTCATCACGAACTACCCACCCATGGAGAGGAAGTACTAATGCCCGAACTCGGCGTGGTGCAATCGTTCACCGTTACCTTCATCGTTCGACGCTTCAACCCAGAAACCGACCAGGAACCGTACTGGCAGGATTTTGACGTCGACATGTATTCGACAGACCGAGTCCTCGACGGTCTCCACAAGATCAAGTGGGAACAGGACGGTTCGTTGTCGTTCCGTCGTTCGTGTGCGCACGGCATTTGCGGCTCGGATGCGATGCGCATCAACGGTCGCAACCGGCTCGCGTGCAAGACCCTCATCAAGGACCTCGACATAAGCAAGCCCGTTTATGTCGAAGCAATCAAGGGTTTGCCTCTCGAAAAAGACCTCATCGTTGACATGGAGCCGTTCTTCGCCGCCTATCGCGAGGTCCAGCCGTTCCTGCAGTCGACGTCAACGCCGGATAAGGAAAACATCCAGTCCCCCGAGCAGCGCGCCCGTTTCGATGACACGACCAAGTGCATCCTCTGCGCCGCCTGCACAACGTCGTGCCCCGTCTTCTGGACGGATGGTCAGTACTTCGGCCCGGCCGCCATTGTCGCTGCGCACCGCTTCATTTTTGACTCGCGTGACGAAGCCGCCCAGGTTCGCCTCGACATTCTGAACTCAAAAGAAGGCGTGTGGCGTTGCCGCACCACCTTCAACTGCACCGAGGCGTGCCCCCGTGGCATCGAAATCACCAAAGCAATCTCAGAGGTCAAGCAAGCCACGATAAGCGGCGTCCGCCGCTAAGTTGTGTGACCGACTGTGCTGAGGTTGCCCATCACCACCCCCAGCCTTGTCGTTATTGATTCTGCGTCGACGACGAAGGATCAGATCATTCGCGAACTCGCCGCGCGGCTGCAGGCCGAAGGCCGCGTCACCGATATTGACTCCTTCGTCGCTGACGTTGTCCGGCGCGAAGAAATTCTGGCGACCGGCATTCAGGGCGGAATCGGAATTCCGCACGCACGAAGTGCCAGCGTTACAACCCCGTCGGTTGCCGTTGCCACTAGTGCCACCGGGATTCCTTTCGGTTCGCCTGATGGTCCGGCCCACCTCATCTTCCTGATTGCCGCGCCAACCGACACGGACGACAGCCACCTCCAGATTCTCGCCGCAATTGCTCGTCAGGTCACTCGTGAGGACTTTCGCGATGCACTCCAAACCGCGACGGAACCTGGTTTTATCGCAGACATAATGTCGAAAGAGGTCCAATAGTGAAAATCATCTGTGTCACCTCGTGTTTTACGGGAATTGTGCACACCTACATTGCCGCCGAAGCGTTCGAGCGAGCGGGCGTCGCGCTCGGCCACGAAATAATCATCGAGACTCAGGGCCCCGCTGGGTCAAGCCCCTTTACCCAAGACATCATCGATTCGGCCGACGGGGTGATTTTTGCGGTTGATCTCGACGTCACTGGCCGAGAACGTTTCGTGGGCAAGCCATATCTTCATGTCGACGTCGCCGCCGCCATTAACAAAGCAAACGGCCTGATTGAACAATTGCTGGATCAAATCCGGGCCGGAACGGCAACAATAGTCGAAGCCGCACAGCCTGTGGATGCTATCCCTGCAACCTCGGACAGCGGTCGGAAGAAGGGGTTCGTCGCCAAACTATTCGGCAGGGGACGTTAGCCCCCTCGGGGTCGTCGGGCGCGAACATAGGATTGAGCCATGGTTACGCGCATCGCATCGGTCAACGTCAACGGCATCCGCGCCGCGTATCGCAAGGGAATGGGTGACTGGCTCGCTGAGCGTAAACCTGACATTGTTGCCGTGCAAGAAGTCCGAGCGGAACGGGCCGACATCGATGCCCTGGTGGATTCGAACTGGTACGTCGTCAACGACGAGGCAACCGCGAAGGGCCGCGCCGGTGTCGCGATTGTGTCTCGAAAACAACCGCTCGCGGTTCGAACCGAATTCGGTGCTACTGATTTTGACAGTGCGGGTCGCTGGATCGAAGCGGACTTCTCCATCAATGGGAAAAGTGTCACTGTCGTGTCCTGTTATGTTCACTCGGGCGACGCCGACACCCCGAAGCAGGTCGAAAAGTATAAGTTCCTCGACGCTTTTGAAGGCCGCCTCGCGGAACTGGCCGCGGGTGGCGCGCTCGCTCTTGTCATGGGTGACCTTAATGTCGGTCACCGCACTCTCGATATCAAGAATTGGAAGGGCAACACGAAAAAGGCGGGATTCTTGCCCGCCGAACGCGCATATTTCGATCGAATTCTCGGCGCAGAGGATGACCCGGCCTACAACGCTGGTGCCGGGCTTGGATGGGTAGACCTCGGTCGTCGTTTCGCGGGCGAAGTTCCCGGTCCATACACCTGGTGGAGCCAGCGCGGTCAAGCGTTCGACACCGACACCGGGTGGCGAATCGACTATCACCTTGCGACTCCGACTCTCGCTGAAACGGCGATGACGTACGCCATCGATAAGGCGGATGCGTGGGATACTCGCTGGAGTGACCACGCACCCGTTGTCATCGATTACGACATCTAAGGATTGACATGACCGGCCAACGACTGTTTTCGGGAATGCAACCGAGCGCCGACTCACTGCACCTCGGCAATTACGCCGGTGCGCTGTTGCAGTGGCGCGAGATGCAGTCGACGCACGACGCCGTGTTCTGCGTTGTCGACCTTCACGCCATCACCGTGCCTCAAGACCCCGCAAAGCTTCGCGAAAACACCCGCCGGACTGTCGCGCAATACATCGCGGCGGGAATTGACCCCGATCATTCGACGCTGTTTGTCCAATCCCACGTCGCCGCGCATGCGCAACTCGCCTGGGTTTTCAACACCATCACTGGCTTCGGCGAGGCGTCGCGCATGACCCAGTTCAAGGACAAGTCCGCCAAGCAGGGTTCTGATTCAGCCAGCGTCGGTCTATTCACCTACCCGATTCTGCAGGCCGCCGACATCCTTTTGTACGACGCCGTCACCGTCCCGGTCGGGGAGGACCAGCGGCAGCACATCGAATTGACGCGCGATATCGCCGCTCGATTCAATTCGCGCTTTGGTGACACCCTCATCGTGCCTGAGGTTCGAATCCTCAAGGAGTCGGCAAAGGTCTTTGACCTACAGAACCCTGAGTCCAAGATGTCCAAGTCGGGCGAATCGCCCCAGGGGATCGTGTGGCTGCTCGATGAGCCGAGCGTGACGGCAAAGAAAATCAAATCAGCCGTCACCGATGCGGATCGAGATATTCGTTTCGATCCCGCCGGCAAGCCCGGTGTTTCGAACCTGCTCGGAATCCTCTCTCTACTGGGCGGATCGACGATTCCGTCACTGGAAACCGAATTCAACGGCAAGGGATACGGTGACCTCAAGAGCGCGGTTGCCGACGCCGTTGTCGCCGAGTTCGAGCCGATTCGACTTCGCACCCTCGAATTGCTCGCGGATCCCGCCGAGCTCGACCGACTTCTCGCGGTTAACGCAGACCGGGCGAGTGAAATCGCGGAGGCGACCCTCTCTCGCGTCTACGATGCGGTTGGCTTCCTGCCCCGCACCTAATTCTTGGCCAATTCTTGGACATCGCCATGGCATGAAGGCCGCATCGGGGCTACCATGGAGAAAGAGCACGTGCTCCGGGGTCAGTGAAAATCTGAGCCGGCGGTCAAAGTCCGCGACCCGTATGGCCTCGGCCACGCGGTTGACCTGGTGGAACTCCAGGACCGACGGTTATAGTCCGGATGGGAGGATGCACGATGGGGTTCACCGAAGGTTGGTGTGCCTCGCGACCACTTGTCGCATCCCCGGATTCCCTGCTCGGAAGGAGTCCCCATGCCCATCAGTACATATGACGACGCGATGCGACGCGCGCGCGAGCTCGCCGAACGCGGCCCCCGCACCGGAGAGAACCCTCAGGTCGGATGTGTTCTTGTTGACGACGCGGGCACGATCGTGGCCGAAGGCTGGCACCGCGGTGCGGGCACAGCCCACGCCGAAGTAGACGCTCTGTCCAAGGTCGAGAGCGCACGCGGCCTCACCGCCGTCGTGACGTTAGAGCCGTGCAACCACACCGGTCGAACCGGTCCGTGCGCACAAGCGCTCATCGAAGCTGGGGTGTCGCGAGTTGTGTATTCACTCGACGATCCTGGCCAGAAATCCAGTGGTGGAGCGGACACGCTCCGTGCCGCCGGGATTGAGGTCGTGTCTGGCGTTCTGTCGGGCGAGGGATACCATCTGGTCGAGCGGTGGCTGACCGCAAACCGCCTGGGTCGGCCATGGGTGACGGCCAAATGGGGCTCGAGCCTCGACGGGCGAACAGCGGCGACCGACGGGACCAGCCAGTGGATTACGTCCGCTGAGTCGCGCACCTATATTCATCTTTTGCGATCACAACACGACACCATCGCGATCGGAACGGGAACGGCAATTGCTGACAACCCGAGCCTCACCGCTCGAACTGCAGACGGGAACCTGTTCCCCAATCAACCACTCGCCGTTGTGATCGGTGACACCCCTCTGCCTGCAGGTTCCGGACTGTGGAGCCACCCGCGCGGTGTCTTGCAAGAGTCGGGACCGCTCGTCGAAATTCTTGAGCGCTTCTACAACATCGGAATTCGCAGTCTGTTCCTTGAGGGTGGGCCCCGGTTGATGAACTCGTTCATTCGCGAAGGTCTTGTTGACGAATACGTCGTGTGCCTTGCACCGATCCTTCTCGGCGGAGACAAGACCGCGACGAGTGATCTCGGAATCGGGACACTAACCGACGCACGCCGACTCAACGTCACCAGCACCGAGGTCATGGGCGGAACCATCGTCGTCACGGCTCGAGAGGCTCACTAATGTTTACCGGAATCATTGCCGAACTCGGAACCATCACCGCAACCGAAAAAACTGGTGATTCGGTTCGAGTTACTGTCCGAGCGCCCAAGGCCGTTGCCAAAGC
>CAIRWJ010000218.1 GCA_903882245.1 uncultured Microbacteriaceae bacterium
CGTTCGTCGCCAACACGATTCCCGCTGGTCCCATCGTCATTGGGAGGGATGGCGACGTCATTGAACGCCAGCACTTCACCGTGTCGGACATTCATGACGTGCTCGTATTGAGGGCCGTCCTCGAACCGGGAGCCGCCTATCACGCGGCGATCAAAGACCTCACTGGGGAACTCCGGGAGCGCCTGTGGTCCGTGCACCACGAAACGGCCAGTGCGACGGTCGATGATTATCGGCGTCTCGATTCTCGACTACACCTCCTGATTGCCGAGATGGCCGGATCGAATTCCCTCGTCAACCAGATTGCCCAATCAAGGGTGAAGGTGAACGAACTACTCGATGGGATTCCCTTGCTGCCGCCCAACATTGCGCACTCGAACGAACAACACGAAACCATTGTCATGGCCATTCTTTCGGGACGACCCGATGACGCAGAAGCGGCCATGCGTGCTCACCTCGAGGGGACAGCAGCGTTATTGCGGGGGTTCCTGACTTAGTTCTTTGCCGAATCAATCTGGTCGTCTTCGACGTCCGAATCGAAGTCGGAGCTGGGTTTTTCGACTCGACGCTGAATGTCATTCGCGATGCGTTGGCGCAGCCCACTGAGAAGGAGCACAGAAAGAGCGAGCGAAATCAAGGTCGCAAAGATGGCCCCCCAAATCCACCCTGTTCCGAGGACGAGGAGGACCATGAGTGTGACAACGAAAATTCCGAGACGGGCGAGGGTGTAGGTGATCCACGGGCGCATATTTACATCGTAAGCGCCAGCGTCCGCGCCTAGAATGAAAGAATGCTCGCTCGCGTTCTTTTGGTTGGTTCGTTCGTGATTGTCGCCGTCATGATTTACGCCATCGTGGACGTTGCCGTCACACCCGCGTCAAAGGTTCGCGGACTGCCGAAACCACTCTGGTTTGTCGTTCTCGTCGTGTTCCCGCTCATCGGGGCAATCCTCTGGTTCATTATGGGTAAGGGTCGCCGTGGCGCCACGACAAAACCTGCCACACCCACCGACATCGTTGACCGCGGCCCGACGAGCGGCCCGTTCTCGACGGAATCGGTTGATGACCGAATTGCCCGACTCGAAGAGGAACTTCGCCGACTTGATGAGGAGGGTGAAAACCCGCCCAAGGACTCGGCGTGACGTCGAAGGCGTCCGCCGTGTCCAATGCGACAAACTGGTCGCTCGCTTTCCTTCGCACTCTCATCGAGAACGGGGTGACCGACATCGTCGTATGCCCTGGGTCGCGATCGCAATCGTTGGCGTTGCTCGCCGCCGAATTGGCCGAGCGCGGCTTGCTCACGCTTCACGTGGTACTCGACGAGCGCGCTGCCGGGTTTCTCGCGCTGGGGCTGGCACTCGAATCTGGTCGTCCCGCGGTCGTCGTGACGACATCAGGCAGCAGCGTGGCCAACCTTCATCCCGCGGTCGTTGAGGCGTTTCACCAGGGCACGCCCTTGTTACTCGTCACCGCTGACCGTCCTGCATCGGTGCGCGCGCAGGGTGGGGGACAAACCACCTTCCATGTCGGGATGTTTGCGGCGGCAATCAAGGGAACGTTTGACGTTCCCCCCGCTGAAAGCCCGGATGACGCTGAAATTGGTGGTGCAACGATTGCGTTCGATGCACTGACTATCGCCCTTCGTGAACGTGGACCTGTTCACGTGAACCCACAGTTCATCGAACCTCTCTCGTCCGAAGCCCCGAAGAGCTACCTCGAATCAATCCACCCCGGTGGACTTCTCGTCGTTGAACGGGAGTCGGTATCGGTAACCATCGAGGCCACGGTCGGAGTTGTCGTGGTCGCGGGACTCGGTGCGGGTACTCGAGCCGAGGAATGGGCACGCGAATTGGGCGCTCCGCTATTTGCTGAAATCGAGAGCGGGTCGCATTTCGGGCCGCATTTGGTGACGGACTATCGAACCATCGCGGTGAGCCCAGAATTCGCCGACTCCATCCACACGGTCGTCGTCGTGGGACGCCCGACCCTCTCCAACGTCATCGACCAGTTGTGCACGCGAGAAGGAGTTGCCGTCACTGTAGTGCAGGTGGGCGAAGGTGTCCCGTATCGTCCGACCGAACGAGCACGTCTTGTTGACGAGATTGTCGTGACCGGATCGGGTGACGACATCGCCCGTGAGTGGGGACTTGCCTGGGCGAGGCGATCACGAATGACGCTTGATGCTCAGGTGACGGAACCCGCGGCGGATGTCGACGGCAGCCTCGTCGACGATCATGCCGCGCGGTCAGCCTTCGCCCGACGGGAAATGGAGATTCAACGAGAGCCCGTGACGAGCGACATGATCGTGCGACTGGTCTGGGACGCCACGTGGCCCCACGATCGGTTGGTTTTCGGAGCCTCGTCCATCATTCGAATCGCCGACTCAGTTTTGCCGGGGAAGCCGATTCGGGTCCACTCCAACCGCGGTCTTGCGGGAATTGACGGAACGATTGCGACCGCCCAAGGGATTGCCTCGGCATCTCGCCGTCCCGATTCCCCAGCCGGCGTCACACGTCTTGTTCTCGGGGATCTCGCCGCCGCCTATGATTCGAGTTCGCTTGCGTTGATTACGGGTCCGATACAGATCATTGTCTGTAACAACAACGGCGGTCGAATCTTTGAGGGACTCGACGTCAAGGC
>CAIRWJ010000219.1 GCA_903882245.1 uncultured Microbacteriaceae bacterium
ACTTCGGGTCGCCTTCGAGAGCCTTGAGGCCCGAAACGCGAACGACGGGGGCGTTGTCGCCATCGAAGCCCTGGGCCGAGAGAAGCTCGCGGACCTCGACCTCGACGAGTTCGAGGATTTCCTCGTCGTCGACCATGTCGGACTTGTTGAGTGCGACGAGGAGGTAAGGAACACCAACCTGCTTCGCGAGAAGAACGTGCTCACGGGTCTGAGCCATGGGGCCGTCAGTGTCGGCAACCACGAGGATTGCACCGTCCATCTGTGCGGCACCGGTGATCATGTTCTTGATGTAGTCAGCGTGGCCGGGTGCATCAACGTGAGCGTAGTGACGCTTGGGGGTCTCGTACTCAACGTGCGAGATGTTGATGGTGATACCGCGCTGGCGCTCTTCAGGAGCGGAGTCGATCGACGAGAAGTCGCGGACGACGTTGACGGCCGAAGGGTACTTTTCTGCAAGAACCTTCGAAATTGCGGCGGTCAGAGTGGTCTTGCCGTGGTCGACGTGACCAATCGTTCCGATGTTTACGTGCGGCTTGCTCCGCTCGAACTTGGCCTTAGCCACGGTGTCCTCCTAGGACTTTCGGTTATTTACCCGGAATTTCCGGACAAACGATTGTTAATAAGGAATATGAAGTTTTTAGTTTATCGCGTCTCGACGGATGTCGTCACGCGAGGAGCTCAGTCGCCCTTGCTCTTCTGGACGATCTCGTCGGCGACAGCCTTCGGGACCTCAGCATATGTCTCGAATGTCATCGAATACACCGCGCGACCCGAGGTCTTCGACCGCAAGTCACCAACATATCCGAACATTTCCGACAGCGGCACGAGAGCACGAACGACTTTGACGCCGGTCGCATCTTCCATGCTTTGAATCTGCCCGCGTCGAGAGTTCAGGTCGCCGATAACGTCTCCCATGTACTCTTCTGGCGTGCGGACCTCGACCGCCATGAGCGGCTCGAGGAGAATGGGGTTCGCCTTACGAGCGGCCTCTTTGTAGGCCATCGATCCAGCGATCTTGAACGCCATTTCCGACGAGTCAACGTCGTGATACTGGCCATCCACGAGAATCGCCTTGACACCGACGGTGGGGAATCCCGCGAGAACGCCGACCTGCATGGCGTCCTGGATTCCGGCGTCGACGGCGGGGATGTATTCACGGGGAACACGACCACCGGTCACGGCGTTTTCGAATTCGTAAACCTTTTCGACGGTAACTTCCATCGGCTCAAGGCTGATCTGCACCTTCGCGAACTGACCTGAACCACCGGTTTGCTTCTTGTGGGTGTAGTCGTACTTGAGGACGGCGGTCTTCAGAGTTTCGCGGTAGGCAACCTGCGGCTTACCGACGTTCGCTTCGACACCGAATTCGCGCTTCATGCGGTCAACGAGGATGTCGAGGTGAAGCTCACCCATTCCCTTGATAACGGTCTGTCCGGTCTCTTGATTGAGTTCCGTGCGGAAGGTCGGGTCTTCTTCGGCGAGTTTCTGAATCGCGAGTCCGAGCTTTTCCTGGTCGGCCTTGGTCTTGGGCTCGATCGCAACCTCGATAACGGGCTCAGGGAAGGTCATCGATTCCAGAACGATTGCATGGGTCGGGTCACACAGGGTGTCACCAGTGGTGGTGTCCTTGAGTCCCATAACAGCCACGATGTGACCGGCACCCATGCTCGGGATTTCTTCACGCTTGTTGGCGTGCATCTGGTAAATCTTGCCGATGCGCTCCTTGCGGCCCTTCACGCTGTTGAGCACCTGAGTTCCGGATTCGAGAACGCCGGAGTAGATGCGCAGGTAGGTGAGCTTGCCCAAGTGCGGGTCGGTCATGATCTTGAACGCAAGAGCGGCGAAGGGCTCAGACTCTTCCGGCTTGCGGGCAATGATGACTTCCTCGTCGTTGACC
>CAIRWJ010000220.1 GCA_903882245.1 uncultured Microbacteriaceae bacterium
ACCGACGGCCTCGGCAACTACACCTACATTCCCGCGGGACCCGGAAATTTCAAGATCTTCGTTGATCCGTCGAGCGCGGAGTATGAAGCCGAAGGAACTCTCGCCCCCGAGTGGTTTACGAATGTTCCCGACATCAGCCTGTCCACAGCGATTCCGTTCACCACAAAGACCGTGACGGGCAAGAACGTTCATCTTGCGCCGGAGGCGAGTATTTTTGGTTCCGTCTGGTATCGCACCACGGCAGACGAACAAGGGTACTCTGAAGATATATTTGTCGGCGGTGTTGAGGTTTGTGCCTATTTCTCGGGGACGCTCGAACCGTTCGCTTGTGGCACTTCGGACTACGAAGGTGACTACTGGATTGATGGCCTTCCGAACGGCGCGTACAAGCTTAAATTCGACACGACCAACGCATCCGTCCCTTTGACGACGTCATGGTTGGGGTTGAGTTACAACAACCCCCAATCCACTTATGCGTTAGCCGCCACACAAATTATTTCCACAGATGGCATGTCTCTTGGGCCGAGGGACCTGCAACTTCCTCCGGGAACGCTGACCACGACGCTTCCCACGATTTCGGGCTCCAGCTCGGTCGGGAGTACGTTGACGGGTGATCCAGGAGAGTGGGGGCCAGTGGGAGTGGATCTCACATATGAGTGGCTTCGCGGCAACCTGGTGGTGGGTGACCTGCTCTTCTACGATGTTCAGCCTGAGGATGTGGGAAAGTCGTTGACGTTCAGGGTGACGGGTTCGATGGAGTTCTACACCGACGCGTCGCGGACGAGCACCGCGGTAATGGGCGGATACGCGTGGACGAATAGCCCTACACCGACGATTTCCGGTTCGGCGAAGTTTGGGCAGACGCTCACCGCGAATGAGAGAACTTGGGCTCCTACGCAGACACGTTTCACGTATCAGTGGATGCGTAGCGGCTCGAATATTTTGGGTGCGACAGCCAAGACCTACGTGCTTCAGGCAACAGATATTGGTTTCCCGATCACGGTGAATGTCACCGGTGTCAAGACAAATTACGCGTCATCACCGCAAACCAGTGAAGCGACAGTGAACGTGACGGTGGCAGATTACACCACAGTCCCTCCGCCGACCATCACTGGAAATCTGAACGTGGGTCAGGTGCTGACAGCGGTGACGGGCACGTGGTCGCCGGCTCCAACGAGTTTCACATATCAATGGCGTCGTGATGGCGGCAATATTGGGTCTGCCACAGCGTCGACATATACGTTGTCGGCGTCTGATTTGGGGAAGCAGATGTCGGTGGTTCTGACGCCTGTTAAGGCTGGATACGCATCAACGACACAGACCAGTGCGTCCTCGGCGGTTGTCGCCGCGACAATGTTTACCGCCGCTCCCGTTCCAACGATCACGGGAACGGTAAAGGTAGGGAGCACGTTGACTGGAGTGCCCGGAACCTGGAACCCCGTCGTGTCAAGTAGCGACTTTGGCTGGGCCTGGTCGATTTCCGGGAGCGCTACGGGCACCTATGCGCCAATCGCAGGGGCAACCGCATCAACGTATGTCCTTCAGGCTGCGGATAGTGGGAAGTTTGTGAAGGTCACGGTGACGGGAAAGAAGTCGGGTTATGCAGATACCGCGCGTTCGAGCGTGGCTACCGTCTCGGTGACGCCGGGAACGTTTGCGACTCCTCCTGTTCCGACGATTTCTGGTACGGCAAAGGTTGGTCAAACGTTGACGGCGAATGAGGGAACCTGGTCGCCAACGACGGATTCGTACACGTATGTGTGGTCGTCGGCGGCGACGGCGACGGGAACGTACGCCGCGATTTCGGGTGCGACGGGTAAGACGTATGGGTTGAAGACTACGGATCGTGGCAAATTCATCAAGGTCACGGTGACGGGGGTGAAGTCTGGGTACGCCCCGGCGACAAGTTTGTCGGCAGCAACGAGTGTGGTGGTGGCGGCGTTTACGACGGCACCGACTCCGACGATTACGGGGACTGTGCGGGTTGGGCAGACGTTGACGGCGGTCCCTGGTACGTGGTCACCTGTGGCTGCGTTCACGTATCAGTGGAAGCGCACGGCCGGTGATGTGACGACGAATATTTCGGGTGCGACGTTGGCGACGTATGTGTTGACGGGTGCTGATCGTGGTGCGGTGATATCTGTTGCGGTGACTGGGGCTGCGGCGACGTATGAGACGACGACGAAGACTAGTGATTCCACGGAGGCGGTGGCGTCTGGGGTGTTTACAGCGCCGACACCGACAATTACGGGGACTGCGATTTCAGCTCAAACGTTGACGGCGGTGCCGGGGACGTGGGCGCCTGTGGCAACACTTACCTATAGGTGGCTTGCGGGTACTGATCAGGTGGGAACAGCATCGACGTTGCCGGTGACGACTGACATGGTCGGTAAGCAGATCACGGTTGAGGTTACGGGTGCGGCCACTGGTTACACCTCGCAGACGAAGACGAGTGCGGCTACGGCTGCGGTGACGTTGCCGTTGATTGCGGCGGCTCCGACACCAACAATTTCGGGAACGGTGAAGTTTGGTAACACGTTGACGGCCGCAGCTGGTACGGCGCCGGCGTTAGCCACGGTGAAGAGTTATCAGTGGTCGCGGGCAACGACGGCTACGGGTGTGTTCGAGAACATTACTGATGCCACGTCGAGTACGTATGCGTTGACGGCTAGTGATGTCACTAAGTTCACCAGGGTTACGGTGACGTGGCAGAAGTCGGGTAGTGGTGATACGCCGAAGACGTCGGCGTCGACGGTTGTGGTGGCGGCGTTAACGTTTGCGACTCCTCCTGTTCCGACGATTACGGGCACTAAGACGGTTGGTCAGACGTTGACGGCGAACCGCGGTACCTGGACTACGGCCGCTGACACGTATACGTACACGTGGTCGCGGGCGTCTGTGGCTAAGGGTCCGTACGTCGCTATCAGTGGGGCCACTACAGCGACCTACACCCTGCAATCCGCTGACCTCGGCAAGTTCATCAAGGTCACGGTCACTGGCACCAAAGCCGGATACACAAACATCACCAGTGGTCTCTCTGCCGCAACCACCGTCATCGTGGCCGGCTAGTAAACAACGTTAAGTTGAGGGTTCACATTGGGCAAACAGACGAATATCCTAGAAGCACCGGCCGACGTTGACCGAATCGGACTAGACAGCAAGGAGCTCGCACACCATGTCACTCACTCTTAATTCAGTTCACCACACCGCGATTATTGTCAAGAATCTTGACAGGTCGATTTACTTCTACCACGACCTTCTGGGCCTTGAGTTTTCGAACGAGCCCAGCCCATGGTTTGAAGGCCCCGAGCTTGCGAAGGGCGTCAATGTCCCCAACGCGAAGCTGCGTCAAGTTTCTCTTTGGGTCGGCAAAAACTCGACTCTCGAATTGATCGAATACGGAAACCGTCCGGCTGATAACGACACCCCTATTCAGCAGAACTATCTGGGAGCGATGCATATGGCTTTCCAGGTTCCCGATGTCGAAAAGGCGTGCGCGGAACTCACGGCGAAGGGCATTAAGTTCTATTCGACACCCAACGTCGTCGACGAGGGTGTTCTTTCGGGCTGGCGCTGGGTGTATTTCGAAGACCCCGACGGAATCCCACTTGAACTCGTCGAGGTCGCGTATTACAACGAAGAGGATCGCAAAGTTGGGATCGCCGAGTATCTGGCGAACCGACCGAAGCTCTCAGACCTTTAGGTCAAACCAACAAGTTCGGTTCCCATGGAACCGACGATGCTGGAAAGTGTCGCGATGTGGACCGCGGAAATTGCAAGGTTGCTGATGACGACCGGGTGCCGGATTCGACCAACGGTAAAGGGCGTCGTGATTTTGTAGATCACTTGAACCGACAGAAGTGCGGCAACAAATGCCGGGATCGGCAAAAAGAGAAGTGCGATTGAGACGACGAGAATTGCGAAGTACATTGACCACAGAATCCCACGTGCCGCGGTAAATGGCCCCCACGTGTCGTCCACTAGTTTGGCCTTGAGCGCCATGAGGACAACAATCGGCACCAGCACAACAATGTTCAGAATCAACGAGATATAGATCCACGTGGTCATCTATTTCCCGCCCAACCTTCCCTTTGCCGAATTTCGATTTCCTATTGCGGGCACGAGCGGAACGACCTTGCCGAATCCAAAAGCGGGCATATTGACATACATGTTCTCGGCCATCCCCTTTGCGACAATATACGTTTCGTGCCAAATTCCGACTGCTGACGTCGATTGTGCGGCCTTATTGAACGCCTTCCAAGCGGGCAAGTGTTCTGCATCTTTCGCCTTGGCGTAGTCCATTAGTGTCTCGGGACTTTCCCAGTATTGAACAAGAATGAGGGTGCGGCTGAACCACATTTCATAGGATTTGAAACCAAGTTGTGGGTTCTTGTAGAGTTCCGGCAACATTCTGGCCATTGCCATAAATACAGGCACCCACTTTGTCACGGCGAAAACATTGTTGATGCGCATTCCGATGAGGAAAACCACAAAATCTTTATCAGCAGGTGCGGTCATTCGACCTTTGTTAATAGCCATCAGATTAGGACTCCCTTTCGATGCCGGCACTTTATGTTGACAAGTTAACATTATTGTATACCCGTAAACTAAATACATGGTCGAGCAACGAATCAGTTTTCTCCTGAACAACCTGGTCAGGGAAATGAATGGACAGGCTGATGCGTTGCTCCGCCGCAAATTTGAACTCACATACAGTCAGTTTGTGTTCTTGTTGATAATCGGCGAGAACCATGAAGTTGACGTGACCCGCCTCGCCTTGGCATTAGGTGTCACCAAAGGCGCGGTGAGCAAGCGGCTGGCCTGGTTCATTGAACGAGGACTTGTGTCTACGCATCAGATTCAAGGCGATGCAAAGCGAGTCGTGATCTCGCTCAGCAAAAAGGGCTCTGCTCTCGCGAAGTTGTCGAGCGACTTTCTCGAGGACGAGTTTCTTCGGGCCATCTCCAAGTCCCCGAAATTTGACCAGGCGATCCTGAGAACAGAACTGCAAAAAATGTTGAAACTACTCCTAGTAAAGAGAACTGCGTAAAGGGTCTGCATCTGGCACGGCCAGCTGTTGGAATTACCAAAGGTGTTCCTCCCGTTCGTGGCCTTAGGCTACTGCGATGTTCCAAAACCGTCGGGTTCGCCGCCGCTGGCCAACATCGCCCGCACCGTCTCAATCCCGCTCGTCGCAATGGAATAGGCCCGGGCAAGCAATTCTTCGGCGGACTGCGAACTGAGCAAATCGAATCGATCGAGTTCGCCGATGGGCAAAATCCCGGCCAATTGCCAGGCGGCACTCATGGGGTCGTCACTCAGGTCAATGTCTGCGCCGAATACCAATTCACCGAATTCGCTCGCGAGGCTGAGCAACGTCCGGACCTGAGATTCAAGGTGCACGCGAGCAGGCATCAGACTGTCTTCCCACATCAGATCGGGGATGAAGTCGATTTCGGCAATGGGGTAGGGGTCGTCCGGCAGCCAGTCATTCACGCGAAAGCGGCGTGACCCGAACGACTCGAGCCCCAAGAATTCGTCGGTGGTTCCGATTTCGGTGACCGACGCAACGGTTCCAATCGTCATTCGCTGCTCCCCGCCCCCGACTTCGGATCCACGCGACACCAAGACGACTCCGAACTCTGGTGTGTCGGAACTCATCAGGTCACCGAGTAGTTTCAGATAACGTTCTTCAAAGATTCGCAACGTCAATGGCATGGACGGGAACAACACCGACCCGAGCGGGAACATAGGCATCACGGTCATTGTTCACACGCATTCATGTTGTTCCCCCAACCACGTCGCTCTGCTACGGAGTAGCGAGCACACCGATCTTCAAGGGTTCGAGTTGAGCGTTCGGCGCTGAGGCACTCCCGTGTTGCGCGCGGAAACCCGCTGTTCCATCAACGCCACAGAGGCCCGCGATTGCGGCAGAGCCGCCGGGGTGCTGGTTCAGGAAAGGTGTCATGTCGTAAACCGAGCCGTCGATGATAGTCCAGCAGTCGCCGGGGCTCGCGTGTTG
>CAIRWJ010000221.1 GCA_903882245.1 uncultured Microbacteriaceae bacterium
CAGAACGTCGCGCTTAAGTTCGCGTTGGTGTGCGAGAGCAATATGTCCGAAGTCCGCTCCACCGACTCGGGCGTGGATGGGTCGATCGATCCCAGCCTCCGCCCAAACGTGAGGAACGCGGTGCGGGCTCGGAATGCTGACCGATATGGCATCAGCGCGCCAGAAACTGGCTTTCGAATCGTCCGTGACGCGAGCGGTCACGGTCTCGCCAGGGATCGCGTCGCTCACGAAGATCACACGTCCATCGAGTCGCCCGACGGCAAAGCCACCGTGTGCGATTCCCGTCAACGTCAGTTCGACATCAGTGCCAATCGATTCACCCATTTGCCCAGCCTACGGTCAGGGTAGTGTCGGGCTGTGCGTCTCGTTCTCGCTTCTACCTCACCCGCTCGCCTTGCGACACTTCGCGCGGCCGGTGTCGAACCGTTGACCATTTCCCCCGGTGTTGATGAGGACGCCGTCGTCGCCGCGGCGGGGCACCTCGAACCAGCTGAAATGGTCGAACTGCTGGCGCGCGCCAAGGCCGAGGCCGTTGCCGAATCTCACGGATCGACAATTGACGGACTCATTCTCGGTGGCGATTCTGCGTTCGTCATCGATGAAATCATTCACGGAAAACCCCACCTCCCCGAGGTCGCCCGCGAGCGCTGGCTGCGTCAACGCGGCCGAACGGGCGTCCTGTATTCCGGGCACTGGCTAATCGATTATCGAGGCGGCGAGAACCACGGTGGTGTCGGAATCGTCACCCACGCCGATGTCACCTTCGCTGACGTCACGGATACCGAAATCGATGCCTACATTGCGACGGGTGAGCCGCTCCACGTCGCTGGCGCGTTCACCATTGATTCCCTCGGTGGACCCTTCATCGAGTCAATCGTCGGCGACCCCCACACGGTCGTTGGTTTGTCGCTTCCCGCCCTCAGAAACCTTGTGCGCTCATTCGGTATCGACTGGACCGACCTGTGGAACCGCTAACCGATAGAGACAGAGCGCGTGCCGACCAATAGGCTAAAGAGCATGTCAGCACGAATTACCAAGGTCCTTATTGCCAATCGCGGTGAAATTGCCGTTCGCGTGATTCGCGCCGCCAAGGACGCGGGAATCGCGACCGTTGCGGTCTATGCGAATCAGGACATTAATTCGCAGCACGTCAAAATGGCGGACGAGGCGATCAGCCTTGACGGGACAACGAGTGCCGACACCTATCTCGTCATCGCGAAGATCCTCGCGGCCGCAAAACGTACCGGGGCGAACGCAATTCACCCCGGTTACGGTTTTCTCGCCGAGAACGCGGACTTTGCCCGCGCCGTGTCGGACGCTGGAATCATTTGGATTGGACCAACTCCCGAGGCGATCGAACGCCTCGGAGACAAGGTCAGTGCTCGCCACGTCGCAGAAAAGGTTGGCGCTCCGCTTGCCCCGGGGACGTTGAATCCCGTCGAGACCGCCCAAGAGGTCCTCGACTTCGTGGATGTTCACGGGCTTCCCGTTGCCATCAAGGCGGCGTTCGGTGGCGGTGGCCGCGGGCTCAAGGTCGCGCGCACCCGCGAAGAAATCCCCGAACAGTTCGAGTCAGCGACACGCGAGGCCATCGCCGCGTTCGGTCGCGGTGAATGTTTCGTCGAAAAGTACCTTGATAAACCGCGCCACGTCGAGACACAGTGCCTGGCCGACCACAAGGGAAACGTTGTCGTCGTGTCAACCCGTGACTGCTCGTTGCAGCGTCGCCACCAAAAACTCGTCGAGGAAGCGCCAGCACCGTTCCTCACCGACGCACAGCGCGACCTGCTGTATTCGGCATCGAAGAACATCCTCAAAGAGGTCGGGTACATCGGCGCGGGAACCTGTGAATTTTTGATCGGCGCCGACGGCACCATCACCTTCCTCGAGGTCAATACTCGCCTTCAGGTCGAACACCCCGTGTCGGAAGAAGTCACCGGCCTCGACTTGGTTCGTGAACAGTTCAGAATCGCCGAAGGCGGACTCGTCGACTATCCGGACCCGGAAATCAAGGGCCACTCGATTGAATTCCGCATTAACGGTGAAGATGCCGGAGCGAACTTCCGCCCCACCCCCGGGCCAGTCAAAGTCCTTCGCCTTCCCGGCGGTCCTGGTATCCGAGTTGATTCGGGGGTTGTCGCAGGCGACGTTATCTCGGGATCATTCGACTCGCTGCTCGCCAAACTCGTCGTCACCGGAACCAATCGCAAGGACGCCTTGGCCAAGGCCCGCCGCGCGTTGAGCGAATTCCAGGTCGTTGGACTTCCGACGGTGCTCCCGTTCCACCAACTCGTTGTGAACGACCCAGCGTTCGCGCCCGCCGGGGACGAACCCTTCATCATTTACACGAGCTGGATCGAGACCGAGTTCAATAACACCGTGCCCGAATACGCCGGCACCATCGGCGCCGGCGAAGCGACCGACACGCGCCACGAAGTCGTAGTCGAAGTCGATGGCAAACGTCTCGCCGTCTCAGTTCCCGACTCACTCCTGCCGACATCGGCTCGAATTCACAAGCCTCTCGCGCCCGTGCGCTCCAAGACGGCTCACGCTGCGGCCGGAGGCGGAAACGTCGTCGCCTCGCCAATGCAAGCAACGGTCGTCAAGGTCGAGGTCGCGCCGGGCGATGCTGTCGTCAAGGGTCAAACCGTCGTTGTCCTGGAAGCCATGAAGATGGAACAGGCGATTGCCGCTCCCCGTGACGGAATCGTCGCTAAGGTCAGCGCCGAGGTCGGTACGACGGTCAAGGCCGGTTTCGTTCTGCTCTCGCTCGAGAAGAGTCCCTAGACATGATGCACAGTGGAACACATCCTCTCGACGATCGTTCGGTAGACCCTCAAGAGGTGGCCCGCGAGGCCGCCACCCAAATCGCAAAAAAGACGGGAGTCGCCAAACACGACATTGCGCTCACGCTCGGAAGCGGTTGGGGTAAAGCCGCTGACCTCATCGGCGAGACGGTCGCCGAATTCCCCGCCACCGAGATAACGGGTTTCTCGAAACCCGCGGTCGAGGGGCACGTCGGAACGATTCGTTCGATTCGCACAGCCTCCGGTGCTCACGCACTCATCATCGGAGCGCGCACTCACTTTTATGAGGACCATGGCGTTCGACGGGTCGTACATTCGGTTCGCACTGCCGCCGCGACTGGCGCGAAAATCATGGTGCTGACCAACGGTGCGGGTGGACTCAAGGAATCCTGGGCCCCGGGAACGCCCGTGCTCATTAGCGACCACATCAACCTCACCGCGTCGTCGCCGCTCGAGGGCGCGACCTTCATCGACCTCACTGATTTGTACTCGTCGCGCCTTCGCGACATTGCTCGAAGCGTCAAACCCGACCTGGACGAAGGCGTCTACGTGCAGTTCCGAGGGCCGCACTACGAAACCCCCGCCGAGGTTCAGATGGCGGGACGTATGGGCGGACACATCGTCGGAATGTCGACAGCACTCGAGGCCATCGCTGCCCGTGAAGCAGGAATGGAAGTGATTGGGTTTTCACTCATCACCAATCTTGCTGCGGGGCTCGGCGAGCCTCTTAGCCACGCTGAGGTGATCGCTGCCGGCAAGGACGCCGAGCCCGTGATGTCAGCGTTGCTCGCCAGCGTCGTCGCCGCACTCGTCCAGGGGTAGCCAATGTCGTCGAGTGATCTGATCGCCCGCGCGAACGCGTGGCTCGCCCAGGACCCCGATCCAGAGACTGTCGCTGAACTCGACGCGATTATCGGCCGAGCCGACGCCGGCGACGAAGGCGCAATCGCTGACCTGTCCGACCGGTTTGACGCGCGCTTGGCGTTCGGAACGGCGGGGCTTCGCGGCGAGTTGGGAGCCGGCCCGAACCGCATGAACCGCGTTCTCGTTTCTCAGGCCGCGCACGGATTCGCTCATTTCCTGCTGGAACACGAACCACAACCGAGCGTCGTGATTGGCTACGACGGTCGCGTGAATTCAGACGTGTTCGCTCGGGACTCCGCCGAAATCTTCGCGGGGCTCGGTTTGCGTGTCATCCTGTTTGATCGTGCAACTCCGACACCGGTTGTCGCGACCGCCTTGCGCGAACTTGGGCTGAGCGCTGCGGTCGTCGTCACCGCGAGCCACAACCCGCCGCGCGACAACGGATACAAGGTGTACCTCGGGGGCGCGGATGCCGGGTCACAGATTGTTTCCCCTGACGACACCGACATTGAAGCCTTGATTATTCGCGCTGCGAAAATGAATATCGGCGATTTCCCCCGTTCTACCGCCTACGAACTCGCTCCTGAATCCCTCATCGACACGTTCGTCGAGAAAACCGCGTCTATCTCGACTCGGCCAGCAACGCCCGTCCAATTCGTCTACACCCCGCTGCACGGCGTCGGGTGGGAGGTCGCAAATCGCTGTTTTCTCTCCGCCGGACTGGGTGATGCAATCGTGGTCAGCGACCAGATCGAGCCCGACGGCTCGTTCCCCACGGTGGTGTTTCCCAACCCAGAAGAACCTGGGGCTCTCGACCTCGCATATTCGACCGCCGATCGCGCGAAGGTGGATCTCATCATCGCGAACGACCCTGATGCCGACCGACTCGCGGTTGCTATCCGAGACAACGGCGTGTGGCGTCGACTGACCGGAAACGACGTCGGAAGTTTGCTCGGTTGGCGCGCAGCCGAGCGGCATAAGGGTTCCGGTGCCCCTGCAGCACTCGCCGCGTCGATTGTCTCGTCCCCAGCTCTTCGCACTGTTGCCGCGGATTATGGAATCGAGTTTTCATACACTCTGACCGGATTCAAGTTCGTCAATCGCGTCCCGAACCTCATTTTCGGTTACGAGGAAGCACTCGGGTACCTCGTCGACCCAGACAAGGTACGTGACAAAGATGGAATCTCCGCGGCGATTGATTTCTTGTCGATGGCCGGCGAGCTCCAAGAACGCGGGCTGACCATCGCCGATCACCTCGTCGAATTCGCCGACCGATTCGGCGCGTTCGCGTCGACCCAGATCTCGATTCGCGTCGCCAATCCGCCGGAGATCACCGCCATCTCATCGAAGTTCCGCGAGTCGCCACCGGTGTTGCTTGGTGGTCATTCCGTGACTTCCGTGGACGACTTTACAAATGGATTCGATGGATTCCCGCCAACCGACCTCATCCGATTGACAATCGAAGGCGGTTCACGCGTGATTGTGCGCCCCAGCGGAACCGAACCCAAACTCAAGATGTACATCGATGCGGTCGTTACGGAGGGCGCAAATCGCACCGCACGTGTCGCCGACGTTGTCGCAGCTATCGAAACCGACCTCCGTCAGTTCATCGCGTGATGGAGGAAATCGAATCGCCAAAGACGACCCGCTGGGCGGCAATTCACGGTGTTGCCTTCGCCCGCGCGCTCTCGACTTTCGGCACATTTATCACGATTTGGGCACTAATTTTTCGCGAACGCGCCGAGGGTGCCGTCGCAATCTCGGCGATGATGATTGCCGGATCGCTGCCATACGTACTTTTTGGCCCGTGGGTAGGGTGGCTCTCCGACAGGTTCTCTACTCGCACGATCATTCCCATCGTCGCAATTGCTCAGGGTGCACTCACGCTCGTGTTCATCGTCGACCTCCCGTTCTGGTCAATCATCGGTCTCGTGTTCGCCTACACAATGATTGCTGCGGTCGAAGCACCGACGTGGCAAGCTCTCGTCCCTGGATTAGCGAAATCCGATGATCTCACGCGCGTCTACGGGGTTTCAATCGGATACAACTCAGTCGCACAAGTCGCCGCGCCTGTCGGCGCCGGAATCCTTGTGGGCACGACCGGTTATGTCTGGCCCTTTGTTATCGACGCCCTCACCTTTGCTCTCTTGGCAATCGCGCCATTCCTCTTGCGCGTCAACCGGCTCGGGCACACAACAAAGCCCGAACGCCGTGAATCCACCTTAATTGGATATCGCCACCTGTGGAGTGATCCGCTCCTCCGTTCCGTTACCGTCCTCCTTTGTGCGTTTATTTTTGCGCTCGGTGCCGTCAACACGGGCGAGGTTTTTCTCGTGATGGATGTCCTCGGTGCAAACGAGACGACCTATGGGCTCATCGGTGCGGTGTGGGCGGTTGGAAATCTGGCGGGGTCGGTCCTTCTCGGCATTCGCGCCATTCGCATCGCCCAACACCCCCGTTGGCTCGTATTCGCGCTGTGGACGATCGGGACGGGCGTGCTGGCCATTTCACTGTCGCCGTCGTTATGGTTTGTCGCTATCGCGAACGGGCTGACGGGCGTCGGAAGCGCATACCTCCATACGACGGCAACGGCTATTCTCATGAACCAGACCCCGGAAAAGATTCGCGGTCGCGTCAACGCCGCCTTTGCGGGGTTCATGAATTTCGGAAACATCATCGCCACCGCACTCGCGGGAATCGCAATCGCTGCGCTAGGCGTTCGAGAAGTCATGATCGGGTGCGGGGTGCTGTCTCTCGCCGCGTTGCTGGTCTGGGGCGGCACCGTATACCGTGCCCGTATGGACGAGACCGAGGTAGTGGATGCTTGATTTCACCGATAAGGATTTCCTCATCGATCCGTATCCCGCCCTCGCCGAGGCCAGAGCCATCGGGAAGCCCTTCTGGCACGAACCGACGGAAATGTTTCTCGCCGCGCGTCACGCTGACGCCAACGCGGTATTGCGCAATAAGTCACTTGGAAGGATTTTCACGCCCAAGACTCCTGAAACTGATTGGAATGACTTCAACTACCTGCATTCGGATTCGATTCTCGATTCCGAACCGCCCAAGCACACACGATTGAAGTCGCTCGTGAGCAAAGCCTTCAATCCGCGCACAATCAACGCCCTCACGCCCGAAATCGAGCGACTCACGACAATGCTGCTCAATGACTGCGCGGACAAACGTGAACAAAACGGCACATTCGATGTGCTTGCGGATTTCGCCGAGCCACTTCCGGTCAAAGTCATCGCCCATATGCTCGGGTTCCCTGACGCTGATGAGCACCTGTTGCGCCCGTGGTCGCAGTCCATCGTCAAGATGTACGAGGTTAACCCCAGCGAAGCACACAAAGCCGAAGCCCGAACAGCGGCAACCGAATTCGCCGACTACGTCCACGGCTTGATGAAACTCCGACAGTCTCATCCGGGAATGGACCTCATCAGTACTCTTGCCGCCGCAGAAAAGGACGGCGAGCGACTCAGTGTCGAAGAACTCATCGCGACCTGTGTATTGCTTCTCAATGCCGGCCACGAAGCGAGCGTCAATGGGTTCGGAAACGGCATCGTTGCCGCACTGCGTCGGCCATCCGTGATGCAGCCGCTGCGCGGCGACCCCCGCACGGTGTCTCGCAACGCCCTCGAGGAATTCCTGCGGTTCGATTCGCCATTACAACTTTTCGAACGCACCGCCACGGCCGACACTGACATCAACGGGGTCGCAATTCGACAGGGTCAGAAGATTGCTGCGCTGTTGGGCGCGGCCAACCGCGACCCCGACGTGTTTGCGAACGCCGACTCCATGGACTTGACCCGGGAAACCAACCAGCACATTGCCTTCGGAGCCGGGATTCACTTCTGTATCGGTGCACCGCTCGCCCGACTGGAAATGAACATCTCGTTGCCGGCACTCGTCGAGCGCTTCCCCGCTCTTGAGCTCGCGGGCGAACCGACCCGTCGCCCCACCTTCGTACTGCGGGGATACGACGCGATTCCGGTCTCGTAGGGCCTCGATCCAGCGCTATGGGGTCTTCGCGAAACTCATTCCCGCGAAGTCGAACGGGTAGGCGTTCCACCCCCAGTCAATACCTGAGCCGTTGATTTTGAGCTCGAACCCGATTCGCTTGCGGTTGTCAAGACCGACGAGACGAATTCCGCCGCCCTCGCTCGCGTAATCAACCAGATAGCTCGTACCGTGCTGGTAGATGCTCGAACAAATTGGGCTCCACAACGCCGGCGAGTGGTCGAATCGCCACACTTCCTTTGCCGTGTGATTCCTTAGGCTCAGGGAGAACTGTTGGGGAAACGAGGTCGACCGGCTATTGCCCGACGGAGAGTGAGCGCCACTCGCCAATCCATTGTTGAATAACATCAAGTTCCCGGCCGACGTAAATGAAACGGCATGTTCTCCGATTGGAGGATTGGTTCCTTCCGGATAGTCAAGCGCAAAAGCGCGGAGGGACGGGTAGGTGTGCCACGCCTTGTCGGGGTCGCCCAGAATCCACTTGATTTTGTCGTCGTCGTACCCAATGCCGATTACAAAGTCTTCACGTCCCGACAGAACAATTTGGTTCTTCTGCTTCCAGTACGTCGCCGCATTGTTATGGAACCAGTCGTCCCCTCGACGGACAAATGCACTGGGGTCGTCGCCGCCCTTAATCATCGCCTTTCGGACAATGTCCGCGACGTCCCAGGTTTCCAGAATCTCACCGTCCGCATCGACTTCGATGACATCCGATTCGACGTCGGGAGACTTGTTAAATTCAAGAAGCATCCCACTTCGACCCGGGTCGATGTTGTGGTGAAAAGTCGCGTAACCGCCGGCTGAATAATTCCCCACCGACGCGTAATCACCGAACGGTGTGATTTTGTATAGGTCGCTGCCGTTTCCCACATAAAAATTGTTCTGGAATAACGTCGAGCCTTGTTGCGCTCCGCCGGCGTTACCAACCCACCGAATGTTCCCGTCGATGTCCATCACAATGGGGTGCGCCCCGCACGCCCAGGCCTTGAGCATGAAGAATGAATAGTCAAGTTTCACGGTCGTTGACGGGCTCACCACCTTGGTGGCCCCTGCTAGCGTGTCTCGGCACGAACTCGACCACTCGGACGACGTGAGCTCGTGGCTCAGCGTCGTCGTGCGCCCCTTCGCCGATTTCACCGTGATGATGACCGTGTTGTCGTAGTCATCGTAAAGTCCGAACAGTGGAATCGTGACCGTGGTGGAGTCGGTGAAATAGTCATTGCGGGTCAGA
Source organism: uncultured Microbacteriaceae bacterium (assembly GCA_903882245.1). Taxonomy (GTDB): domain Bacteria; phylum Actinomycetota; class Actinomycetes; order Actinomycetales; family Microbacteriaceae; genus MWH-TA3. Next base: position 8,923 of record CAIRWJ010000221.1, read on the forward strand.
TATTGCCTCGTGAAAACCGCAGTCACGGGCTCAGAAAAGGTTCCTGGTTTCGGTTGGATGTGAAACGAGAAAGTGGTGGCGGATTGCGGGATACCCGAGACCGTGATTTCCCCGATGAATGGGGTGGAGCCTTCCGACGCAGACTCGAAAACGAGCGGAGAGGGCGCTGCGTGTGCAACGCCGTTGCCGACGGAAACGTCCGAAATTCCGGCGAGGGTCACTG
>CAIRWJ010000222.1 GCA_903882245.1 uncultured Microbacteriaceae bacterium
AAAGACCCCATCAAAGTCGCGGCGATGTTCGACGATGTAGCCCCCGGCTACGACCGAACGAACGCGATTCTCTCGATGGGAACCAGTGCGCTCTGGAGACTGGCCACGGTTCGTGCACTCGGAATCATCCCCGGTGACCGAATTCTGGATATTGCCGCCGGTACGGGGACATCCAGTTCTGCGATTGCGCGCGCGGGAGCTCGGGTCACCGCCCTTGATTTCTCGGCGGGAATGGTTGCCGTCGGACGCCAGCGTCACCCTGATATCGACTTCGTCGAAGGTGACGCGACGGCATTGCCGTTCGATGACGCTAGGTTCGATGCCGTCACCGTGTCGTTCGGCTTGCGAAACGTAAACGACCCACACAAGGCGCTTGCCGAAATGCGCCGAGTGCTCGTCCCCGGTGGCCGCCTGGTCATTTGTGAATTCACGACTCCGCCAAACCAGATGGTTCGACGGGCCTATGACTTTTATCTGACGTCGGTGATGCCCCGCATCGCGAAAATGTCCAGCACTAATCCCGCCGCCTACACCTACCTCAAGGACTCAATCCATGATTGGCCTTCGCAGGGCCTCCTCGCGAGTTGGATCCGTGACGCCGGTTTCGCCGCCGTTGGGTATCGGAATCTGACTGGTGGAGTCGTTGCGCTTCACCGCGGAACCGCCCCGAGGGGAACCGAGCGATGAGCCACCAGAATTCCATCAGTTCGAACTTCGGGCTTGCCGATGCACTGTCGGCCACGCCTGAAGAGCGCGATCTGGTCAAGCGGCTCAACACCGGTGTTGATCGGATGGAAGCATCACTTGAGTCAAACCTGCACTTTGGGGATGCACACACAGACACCATCGCACGTTACCTGTTCGAGGCGGGCGGAAAACGAGTTCGTCCGTTGTTGGCGCTCATCACCGCCGAATATGGTGACCCAACCCGTGACGACATCATTATGGGTGCTCAGGTTGTCGAACTGATTCATCTCGCCACCCTGTATCACGACGACGTTATGGATGATGCGGATCTTCGCCGCGGCGTTCCGACAACTCACACTGTGTGGTCAAACTCAGTGGCAATCATCACCGGCGATCTTTTGCTTGCCCGAGCGAGTTCACTCGCGTCGACCCTCGGTGACGACATGGTTCGCTTACACGCGGCAACCTTTGAACGCCTGTGTCTTGGTCAACTGCACGAAACCACCGGTCCCCAAAAGGGCGCTGATGCAATCGCCCATTACCTCCAGGTGCTCGCGGACAAGACGGGGTCGCTAATCGCCTCAAGCGCTGTTGTCGGTCTGATGACGTCTGGCGCTCCTCGGGAGTTCTTCGAGCCTCTGCGCGAATACGGTGAAAAAATCGGCGTCGCATTTCAGATCATCGACGACGTGCTCGACCTCGACGGCGGTGAAACCGGGAAGGAGAAGGGCAACGATGTCCGAAACGGCGTCGCGACCCTCCCCATCTTGCTGGCGCGAGCCGCAACAGATTACGACTCGGTGTCGCTCGTCGCGCGTATCGACGACGCAATCGAGTCCAACAACGCCGAGATGTTCGCTGGATTGATGGACGAACTCCGTGCGAGCCGCCACACCGCGGACACCATCACGAGCGCGCGTCGCTGGGCGACCGAAGCGGTCGCCGCCCTGGACATACTTCCCGACGGTTTACCCAAGAAATCACTCGCGCGATTCGCCTCACGCGTGATCGATCGAACGAACTAGGAACGGCATGAAGCTTCGACTTGCGATTGTGGGTGCTGGCCCCGCTGGGATTTACGCTGCCGACATTCTGCAGAAGTACGAACGGGCGTTCGACGTGTCGATTGACCTGTTTGACCGCCTCCCCGCGCCCTACGGACTCGTCCGATATGGCGTTGCCCCGGACCACCCGCGCATTAAGGGGATTATCAACGCGTTGCGGGACGTGCTCGACGCGGGCGGGATTCGAATCTTTGGCAACGTCAACTTCGGAACCGACATCACGCTCGATGACCTCAAGAAGCACTATCACGCGGTCATTTTCTCGACCGGCGCGATTCGCGACGCCGACCTCAACATCCCGGGAATCGAGCTCGACGGTTCTTATGGAGCAGCCAATTTCGTGTCGTGGTACGACGGTCACCCGGACGTGCCGCGTGAGTGGCCGCTGCGCGCGAAAGAGGTCGCGGTCATCGGAAACGGAAATGTTGCGCTCGACGTTGCTCGCATGCTCTCTAAGCACGCGGACGACCTGTTGCCGACGGAAATCCCGGACAACGTTTACCAGGGACTCAAAGCAAGCCCCGTCACCGATGTGCATGTCTTTGGGCGACGCGGGCCGATGCAGGTCAAGTTCACCCCACTCGAGCTTCGGGAATTGGGCGAATTGAATGACGTCGACATGGTCGTCCACGAAGAAGACTTCAACTACGACGATGCGTCGAAGGCGGCCATTGAATCGAACAAGCAGATTTTTGTCATCAACAAGATCTTCACCCCGTGGCGAGAGGCCCAAGCGGGTACCGCTAGCCGCCGCCTGCACTTGCACTTCTTTGCCAACCCGGTTGAGATAGTCGGAGAAGGCGGAAAGGTCAGCGTCTTCCGTTACGAGCGCACCGAACCGGACGGCGCGGGCGGTGTCCGCGGAACGGGCGAAATGCGCGAGTTACCGATTGACGCGCTTTACCGCGCGGTCGGCTACCACGGCACAGAACTCGACGGCATCCCATTCGACGACCGTCACGGAGTGATTCCTAATCATGAGGGACAGGTCATGGACGACAGCAACAACATCCTCCCCGGCGTCTACGCGACGGGCTGGATCAAGCGCGGACCCGTCGGACTCATCGGACACACCAAATCCGACGCGATGGAAACCGTCGCACACCTGGTCAAGGACCAGGCCTCATGGTGGTCACCGGCTGAACCGTCTGAGGAAGCCATTACGGCGCTGCTTGATTCGCGCGGAGTGCAGTACACGAACCTCGACGGTTGGCGTCGCCTCGACGACCATGAAAAGTCGCTTGGTGCGCCGCACGGTCGCGAGCGCATCAAGGTCGTCGATCGAGAAGAGATGCTGCGTGTTTCGGCGGGATAAGTCACTGCCCATCGACGCGGATCTGGTAAACGCGCTTTACCGCGGGGTCCTTCGGCGCGAACCTGGGGCCGCCGAAATTGACATTTTAATGCGCGCATTATCAGATGCAGGGAGCGTCGAACACACGCTGAAGGACATGCTGTCTTCCCACGAATTCGGGGTGATGGTGTTACCTGATTTGATTAATAGTTATGTCAGCCGCGTCCCGGAGAACCCTGTGTTCTTTCTGCATGTTCCCAAGACTGCGGGAACAGCGTTTCGATTGGCTTTGACAGACACGCTGGGAATCCCCGCGTTTCAGTTGTATGTCCATTCGACGTGGCCGGGATTTGGGAGGGATGCAACGATGAAGTTTTGGCCGCTTTGGGCGGGGCACGCCGGTGTGGCATCGTTCCCACAAACCCATCGCGGGATCACTGTTTTTCGCGAGGCGCGAAGCCGGATTCTGAGTTCCTTTCGCCAACAGCAACGTGAATTTGCGACAAACGATCCCAACGGGCCTCGGAACGAGCGGTTTGCCAATTTTGATCCCCAACCTGCCGGAAACATTTCTGTTCTGGGGGGTTTTAGCACCTGGATTCACGGCTTTCGCGATACCGTGGGCTGGTTTATCGACACTCCACACGCGGACGGCGCGTACCTGTGGAATGGCCGGCCCTCCCGGGAGTTCCGTGAGTCACTCAGTCCAGCAGAGCTCCGCCTCTCGCTGACACGGTCCCTGTCACGGTTCGATGCGGCAGCCTGGGTTCATGATTCTGACGCCATGAGTCGCGCGATTGGCCGGGTCACTCGTGTTGAATCCGTCGTGCCGCTCGGCCGCGAAAACCAGTACCGGCCCTTATCGGACGTTGAAGTCATCCGTCTAACATCGGCGGATCTCGAGCACCTCAACCGAATCGCGGACAGTGAAAAAATTTTGTTTGACATTGCGGTGGACCAAGGGTTGATTCCCCCGCTGGACCCCGATTTTGCGGATGCCGAATTCGAACGAACTGCGGAACGCCTGGGTTTTGTTCTCCCCTAGTGCCTCACGGCGCCGGCGGTTATTCTCGCAGCCCACTCGTCAATATCGCGCGGCAGCGCGTCGGTGTTGATTGTTGACACGACCGACGACCGGAAGGCGTTTTTCGATAACGAGCGGATTGTGAGAATAGTTGCATCGGACTCATCGAAGACGTCGAGAATCCCGCCGTACAGATCTTTGAGGTGGCGATTGAGGTCGTTAGACATCGTGATGACCGGCGTTCCGACAGCGAGTGATTCAAGAACGGGAAGACCATACCCCTCGGCATCTGAGACGTAGACAACCGCGAGAGCCTCTGCCATCAACGTGGCAAGGTCAATGTCGTTCAGGTCCGACACCAACCGCAACACATCCCGGTTTCGTAGAATTCTGCTAACCAAGGAGAACCCGTGCTTTCCGGTAATCACCGGCGGCTTACCTACAATCACGGCGGTGAAATCATCTTGTGCGGTCCGGTGGGCGAGGACATACTCGACAAACTCTGAAAGCCTTTTTCTCGGCTCAAAACCGCCCATGAACACGACGTAGGGGTCACTCGGCTTCGGTGAGAGAGCCTCACCGCTGGGAGTGATAGAGATGGGCAAAGGTACGACGTCGATCATCGGGGACGGGCGTTTAATCGCATCACACAAGGTTCGCATCTCGGTCTCGAGGAGGGGTGTCGCCACGGTGATGCGCTCGCTCGCAGCGAAAGCCTCCACGTTCAAAAGGTGCTCGTGGCTCGCCCCCGGCGAAAAGAACCGTGAGTGGGTGAGCGGTAGAAAATCATGAACCACAAAACGAGTGGTGACGTTGAGTCCGACTCGTTGCCATGTGGTCAGGCGGTCTGCAACGTCGCGCCCCATCACCTCGGCGATGACAATAGTGGTGTTGTGGAGTAGGACGCACGTTCGTGGTTCGGGGTGTCGGACGCCCAGAACGACCGCGGGGACGGGAATCCAGCGTGACAATGAATAAAGCGCGAACGCGAGTCTTGGTGAATGACCAGCAAGGCTTTGCAGAAAATCGACGACTACCGACCCCCACCGAGCCCGGCGATTTCCTCGAATCCAGTTTCCCGCGGGGAACGTCACTGCTCCAGTTTCTGAATTTACCGCGACAACGCCTGGGCGACCGTTGGACCACACGATTCGACCGAGTTTCTGGCCGGCGCGGGACAAGAGAAGGTTTCGAACCACCCGCGGAATTCCCGACACGAATCTTTCTGCGGCGAATCTGGTGATGTCAGTTAGCGCGGGACTTGCGACCACAATTGACCCTCGCCGAGTCCGTGCGGGATACGCGTTCGAGAGGATTTGTCGAAGTGCCTGCGCCGGTTGGTTGAGCGCAACGAGGTTCCGAATCGAGTCAAATTCAATGCGAGTGGGGTATGCTCCGTTGACCGCGAGAAGGGTGATCCCCGCCCGCAGCTCGGCGGTGTAGGTACCATTCGAGAGGCACTCGAGCAAGGACGCTCCCCAGTTTTGCGACGAAGTTCCCGTGAAATCGATGATTCCACAATTTATACCGAGCAATCGCATTCGCTCTGCTGTTGCACCAGAAATCGTTCGCATCAGTAAAAGTCACCGGTTGTTGCGGCTTGCCAACGGGCAATACTAAACCCGTAGTGTGCGAGTGCGCGGGACACCTCGAAGGACACTATTGCCCAAACGCCAACGATGGGAATGCCGGTGGACCAGGTCGCAACATCGTGGGACAGCATAAGTTGGGCGGCAATCCCGCCCACGACAATAGCTGCGCCAATCAGATAATCCTGAATTGGGAGGGCGTTAAGTTTTCGCTCCCATTCCCCGAGCCAATCTCCAAACTCCACGACAATCGAAGGGTCCCCTTCTTTTCCATGCGAACGGTCGTGAATCGCGGCGAACCATTCGTATACCTTTCGTCCGTCTCGATACCTGAGGAACGCAGACCGTATCAGGTACGTTTGTGCAATACAGACGGAGATTGCAATTGAAAGTGGAACAACTGCAAGCGCAACGACGAGGAATACCGCGTTTCGCGACGCCACAACGGCGAGCGAGTAATGGGCATCGATAAGTTGTCGTTCTACATTGAGACGTTGCTTCGTCCGACGAACCACGTCGCCGGTGGGCGTGCTACCAATTTCCTGAGCAATGCGCTGCGCAAGCGTAGCAATTTCGCGTGCCAGCGTTGCGGCGCGAACAATTCCGGTCAGGCCTGACGTTGCGATCCACAAGCCTACGAGCGATAGCAGGATGAGTGACAGCGAGGGGTACGGGATGGTGCCGTCCGTTGCACCAACTAGCGTTGCAAACCACCCGGGAAGTTGCTCAGGATTCTGCAGCCCTAACAACACGAGCGCTAACGGGGCGGCAAACGCGAAGGTCAGCGCCAGTGCAATCACGATTTGCAAGATTGTCGAGCCGACCCGATCGCGTGTCCACTCTCTCATCGGAAATTGATGAACTGTACGTCGACCGGCAGGTCCTTGCCTTTAATCAACTGCATCGTTGCCTGAAGGTCATCCCTGCTCTTGGAGGACACACGAAGTTCTTCTCCTTGAATCTGCGGCTTGACCGACTTCGGGGCTTCTTCGCGAATGATTTTGGCAATTTCTTTCGCGTGTTCACTGGTGATTCCGCTCTTCACCGTTGTTTCGATGCGATATTCCTTGCCGGATGCGAATGGCTTTCCGACCTCGAGTGATTTGAGCGAAATGCCACGCTTGATGAGTTTGGACTCGAGCACATCGAGGACGGCCTTGACACGCTCTTCGCTGCTCGCGGCGAGATTGACCTTGTCGGACTTCTTTTCGATCTCTGCGCCGACACCCTTGAAATCAAAGCGGGTCTCAATCTCGCGTTGAGCTTGGTTCACCGCGTTGTCGAGCTCCATCGGGTCGACCTTGGAGACAATGTCAAAAGAGGAATCAGCCATGCCGACAGTTTAGGCGTAGGCGATTCGGTGATCCGTTAGCGCGACGTGCTCGGGCCGACCAACTCGCTCACGGGGTCGCTTCAACCTGTGTCCGTATTGTATTGTTGAGACTTGCGCTCCGCGTCGGGGATCACCTTGGTGTGGAACGCACCTGGTGGGTTACCCAAGCGGCCAAAGGGATCTGACTGTAACTCAGCTGGCTCAGCCTTCGGGGGTTCGAATCCCTCACCCACCACCAAGTCCCCAGCCCCTCGAGGTTGGGGACTTTCGTTTAGTAGAACCGATGGTCGATTTCGTCTTCATCGTCGAGGGACGGGTTTTCGGGCGTGACGAATTCGGTCGCCCATCGAAACAGCGCCATAACGGCCGCGCCGACGAGCAGAAATCCGCCCACCGCGATAACTGCCCCGACGACGACGCCGAACGAGATACTCCACGGGTCCATGACCCGACACTAGGCGGGGCAACTGACGCGGAACCTGCGCGACAATAGAGACATGTCCACCCAACTTCTCGACACGGCTCTCCTTGTTGCCCGAGAGGCGGCCTCACTCGCCGCAGAGCGTCGTCGCGGAACGGTGACGGTCGCCGAGAGCAAGACGTCATCCGTCGACGTTGTCACGGCGGTCGACCGGGAGGTCGAGGCACTTGTGCGGCAGAGGCTTTCGGAACTCCAGCCGGGGGACGGTTTCCTCGGGGAAGAAGGCGGTCGGACTGATCGATCGACGTCACTGACGTGGGTCGTCGATCCGATTGACGGGACGGTCAATTATTTGTATGACATTCCGCAGTATTCCGTCAGCATCGCGGTCGTGGAAGGCGAACCAACCCCGGGCGATTGGACGGAACTCGCGGCGGTGGTCATCAACGTGGCGAGCGGCCGAGAGTTCACCGCCACTCGTGGCGGAGGGGCGTTCTCAGCCGGACTGCCCCTGAGGGTCAACCGCCCAGAGTCTCTCGGCCAATCTCTGTTGTCGACGGGCTTTTCGTACTCTCAACAGATTCGAACTCAACAGGCGCAAGTGATGGCCGTGGTGATGCCGCATATTCGGGACATTCGACGAATGGGAGCGGCGTCGCTTGACCTCACGGCGCTGGCTGCTGGCCAGCTCGACATCTATTTTGAGCGCATGCTGCAGCCCTGGGACCACGCCGCTGGTGTCCTCATCGCTCGCGAAGCAGGTGCGGAAATTCGGGGCTGGAATGGTTCAGCTCCGGACATTGATTGGCTACTAGCATCACACCCCGACTTAATCGACGAGATTGAATCGGTGCTTGTCGCCGCGGGCGCCCATTTCGATCTGCGGTAGCGCCACCAAGGTCCCTCGCTTACACTTGCCAAGCACGACGTTTTTTGGAGGGTTTGTGGCTATTGATTCTGATTCGGCGCTGTCAAGCGTGGATGTCGAGTCGCGCGCCCAAAACCCCGACCAGCCTCTTGCGCGCCGCGAGTTGCGACTCCGCGCAGAGCAGGAAAAAGTTGAACAGATTGCGCGCGAACGCGAACGGGAGCGGATCAGATCGAATGCGGTGAAGCGTGCTGAAGAAATCCGCCGGGAAAAGGAAGCAACCGAAGCCCGCGAGGCACAGGCTGCGCGCTTCCAGGATCAGATAAATAAGAGTAAAGAGGTTCCGACACTCCCGCCAGACGCGGCAGGTCAACATCCGGGCTTGTCAGACACGTCGTCAACGGAAACCTTGTTGAACATCGCGACGCCCGAATCAGCGGTTGCCACCAACAGCTACTCGGAACGCGGCCATGTTGGAGCGCAGCGCCGCAAGCGGGCTGACGAAAAATTGCGAAAGAAGTCGGAAGCCGCGGCAAAGCGCTCATCGCGTAAGACCAATCCACCGAGGCTCACCCATCCATTGCGCAACATGCTCGGGCGCAGTTTCGTCGTGTTGGTTGTCGGGGGCTTATTCGCGGTGTTGGCGCTCCCCGCCACCGGCTTTGACGCCACCAACACGGGATGGGAGACCGCGACGACAGGCGATGATCAGTCGGTAAAAGTGGCATCAACGGGAACAGAAGCCGAACAGGTTTCCCTCGGCGAATTCGCCGTGACGACCTATTCCGATCTTTTGCTCTTGACCTACGGGCTGACGTCAGGTTTCACATATTCCGTCACCAACAGTGGAAAGATTCGGTGGCCGTTCCCCGTTGTCGTTCCGATTTCATCGGGGTTCGGTGGCCGTTCCGCCCCCTGTATTGGATGTTCCACATATCACCAGGGACTTGATTTTGACCCAGCCGATGGAACGGCGTTCAATTCCGTCGCTGCAGGCGAAGTTGTCGAGGTTAACGATGACGGGTACCTCGGAAAATGGGTCGTCATCAGACACGATGTTGACGGGCTCAAATTCGACAGCCTTTACGCCCACATGATTCGCGATTCGACGGGGGTAGAGATCGGACTCGACCGCTGGAAACCGGGTTTGGCTTACGCAGGGCAGGAGGAAGTTTTTATTGCGCAA
>CAIRWJ010000223.1 GCA_903882245.1 uncultured Microbacteriaceae bacterium
AGCATTGAATCCGCGATCGATGAGTTCATCGGTCACCTTCGACGCGCTGCGTTTGGTCCGCGTGAAAACAATTGTCTTGCCGCGACCTTCGGCCATGAGTATGCGTCCAACGACCTCGTCTTTGTCGAGGTTGTGCGCGCGATAAATCACATGTTTGATGTTCGCCTGGGTGAGACCCTCGTCGGGTTCGCTCGCCCGAATGTGGATCGGCTTGGTCATGAAGCGACGAGCGAGCGCGACGATCGCGCCGGGCATCGTGGCCGAGAACAACATCGTGTGGCGCTTTTCGGGGATTTGAGCGAAGAGCTTTTCGACGTCGGGGAGGAACCCGAGATCGAGCATTCGGTCAGCCTCATCGAGCACCATCACCTGAACATTCGCGAACGACAGTAGTTTCTGGCCAGCGAGATCGAGCAGTCGGCCGGGGGTTCCTACAATGATCTGTGCCCCCGCCTTGATTTTGTCGACCTGTTCTTCGTAGGACTTGCCACCGTAAATCGCGGCAACGGTTGTCGAACGGTTACTCGTGGCCAGTTCCATGTCCTCGGTTACCTGGACTGCGAGCTCGCGCGTTGGCACCACGATCAGGGCCTTGACGCCGGGAGCGGGGTCGAGCCCGAGCTTTTGCACGAGCGGCAGACCGAAACCGAATGTCTTTCCCGTACCCGTTTTGGCTTGCCCGATGATGTCTTGGCTAGTCAGCGCGAGCGGAATCGTCTGTTCTTGAATCGGAAAAGGCTCGTTAATGCCACGAGCGGCGAGAGCATCGGCGATGTCATCGTCGATGCCAAGATCACGGAAAGTCACAAAACACCCAATCGGTTGGTAAATATCAGTCTACCTGTCGCTGGGAACTGCCTATGCTGGGGTGGTGGCAAGCCTTTTCCGCAAGAGTGGGCGTTCCTCGATCTCCGGTACACGGAGTCGATCGAGGGTCGCCGATGCGAGTGCGCGTGTCGAATTCACCGACTTTGCCCCGTCGCCCGACGTCTTTCTCGGCCAAAGTGCTTATCTGTTCCTGCGCTACGCCGAATCAGCAGCACGCCACGCCCACGACGCAACTGACCTCGAGACCGAGTCGACGCTCGCGATTGTCGCTGAGGAATGTTTTGTTCGATTTTCGACCCTCGCTGCGACCTTAGATAAATTAAAAGTCGATCGGCTCGCGGCGATGAGCCCGTTCATTGCACCGACGAGGGAATTTGAGCGCAGAACCCGCGGTCGAAACTGGGTTGAGCGTCTCGCCTGCACCTGGGTGACGATGGCGTTTTTGCAAGATTTTTGGCGTCGACTTGCCCCGGGGCTCCCCGCAAAGATTCGGGCTGATGTCATCGCGGCGCTCGATAACGACAGGATGATCGACGTCCTTCGAACGGAATTGGAACGACGGATAGCCCTCGAGCCGGGACTCCGCCCAACCCTCGCGCTCTGGTCGAGGCGATTGATCGGTGACACGATGCTCATGGCCGAGAGCGCATTGATTCCAAGCGCCGACCGAGCGACAAGAGCAGACGGCCTTGGTACCGTGTTCACCGAACTCATCACGTCGCATTCGTTGCGAATGGATGCGTTGGG
>CAIRWJ010000224.1 GCA_903882245.1 uncultured Microbacteriaceae bacterium
GACATAGTCGGAGGTTTGACCGAGATATTCCGCCGGGACGACGTGTGCACCAAGGAATGTGACGTGGTCGCTGAATTCCCGCGCGATCCTCGCCAGTCGAACTTCGTGCTCGACGGTGAGTCCGTAGCCGGTTTTGATTTCGACGGTCGTCGTTCCCTGGGCGCGCATTTCGGCGACACGTCCACGAAGGAGTTCGCGTAGTTCGTCATCACTCGCTTCGCGCGTTGCGGCGACGGTCGTGGCGACTCCGCCTGCACTGTACGACTCGCCGGCCAGTCGAGCCGCAAACTCCTGCGAGCGTTCGCCCGCGAACGCGAGGTGAGTGTGGGAATCAACGAAGCCGGGGATCACTGCTCGCCCTTCAGCATCGAGGACTTCGGTGCTGGTGTTCATTCGTGATGCGGCATCGGTATCGAGGCCGACCCACGTGACAATCCCGTCCACCCACTCGATGGCCGCATCGTTGAGTATTCCGAAACGGTCGCCCCAGCGCGGGTCATTCGTTACGAGTTCGCCGATGTTGCGCAGCAGAGTGGTCATGACGTCAGGTTACTCAAATCTCCCACATCGGAACGCGAAGGCCGCGCTCGCGCGCTACCTCGGCGGCTCGTTCGTACCCAGCATCAACGTGGCGCATGACTCCCGAACCCGGATCGTTAACCAACACCCGCGATACCTTTTCGGCGGCGAGATCGGTGCCGTCAACAACGAGCACCTGGCCACTGTGTATCGAGCGGCCAATGCCGACCCCACCACCGTGGTGCAACGACACCCAGGTCGCACCGCTCGCGGTGTTGAGCAGCGCGTTTAACAGCGGCCAATCCGCAATCGCGTCACTGCCGTCGAGCATCGCTTCGGTCTCGCGATAGGGCGAGGCAACAGAGCCGGAATCGAGATGGTCGCGCCCGATGACGATGGGTGCGCTGACTTCGCCGTTCTTGACCATCTCGTTGAAGCGCAAACCAGCCTGGTGTCGTTCCTTGTATCCGAGCCAGCAGATACGCGCGGGGAGTCCTTCGAAGTGGACTTTTTCGCTGGCCTTTGTGATCCAGCGCTTCAAGTGCTCGTCGTCCGGGAAAAGCTCGAGAATCGCCTTGTCGGTCGCGGCGATGTCGGCTGGGTCGCCGGAAAGGGCAACCCAGCGGAACGGTCCCTTGCCTTCGGCGAAGAGCGGGCGGATGTAGGCGGGGACGAATCCGGGGAAGTCGAACGCGCGGTCGTAACCGCCCAGTTCCGCCTCGCGCCGGATCGAGTTGCCGTAGTCGAACACGACGGCCCCCTTGTCCTGAAATTCGACCATCGCCTTGACCTGTTTTGCCATTGCTGCTCGCGAACGAAGGGTGAAACCTTCAGGATCTTTCGCCGCGTCGCCGACCCAGTCTGCGACCGTTTCACCTTCGGGAAGATACGACAGTGGGTCGTGAGCACTCGTTTGGTCGGTCACGATGTCAATTGCTACGCCTCGCGTGAGCATCTCGGGAAAAACGGTCGCGGCGTTGCCGACGAGCCCAACCGATCGCGGAATTCGCTTTTCTTTTGCATCCAACGCACGTTCGATGGCGACATCGATGTCATCGGTCATCTCGTCGAGATACCCGTGGTCGACGCGACGCTGCAGACGTTCGGCGTCGACATCGACAATGAGTACGGCGCCGTCGTTCATGGTGACAGCGAGAGGCTGAGCGCCACCCATTCCACCGCATCCGCCCGTGAGGGTCAGCGTGCCGGCGAGGGTTCCGTTGAACTTCTCGCGAGCGACCGCTCCGAACGTCTCGTAGGTTCCCTGCAGGATTCCCTGCGTACCGATGTAGATCCACGACCCGGCCGTCATCTGGCCGTACATCGTGAGCCCCTCGGCTTCGAGTTTCCGGAACTCGGGCCAATTCGCCCAGTCACCCACCAGGTTCGAGTTGGCGATGAGCACGCGTGGCGCCCATTCATGGGTCGTGAAGATTCCGACGGGCTTTCCCGACTGCACCAGGAGTGTCTCGTTGGCTTCGAGTGTGTCCAGAGCATGCACGATGGCGTCGAACGCAAGCCAGTTTCGTGCCGCTCGGCCCGTCCCGCCGTACACGACGAGGTCGTCGGGGCGCTCGGCAACATCGGGGTCAAGATTGTTCATCAACATCCGCTTGGCAGCCTCGGTCGACCAGTGCTTGGTCGTGATACTGCTGCCACGGGAGGCTCGAACGGTTCGTGGGTCGTGTCCGGGAACTGAACCGCCTACGGGGATGATGGCCATCTGTGTGTCCTTTAGTCGAGTGTGCCGGTGGTTTTTTCCGCTGTCGCGAGAATCTGTCCCGATTGGACAAGTTCGACAACGGCGTCAATTTCGGGGGAGAGGAATCGGTCGGGCCCGGGGCCGCCCGATGCCGCGTTGACGAGGCCGATGACAGAGCCGGTCGCTTTAGATGCTGCGACATCGCGTAACGCTGCACCGCGCGAGGCCGTGAGGAGTTCGATGGCAAGTACGCGCGAGAGGCCGTCAATCGCGCGGCGAAGTTTCCGGCCCGCCGCCCAGCCCATTGACACGTGATCTTCTTGCATGGCGGATGACGGAATCGAGTCGACCGAGGCGGGCATCGCTAAGCGCTTCATTTCACTAACGATTCCGGCAGCTGTGTACTGCGCAATCATTAGTCCGCTATCAAC
>CAIRWJ010000225.1 GCA_903882245.1 uncultured Microbacteriaceae bacterium
GAACGGATTTTCCGCCCACAATTGAGATTTTCGGTGCGGCAGCAGCGCCCACCGCTGAGGTGATTGTCCGCTCAGCAATCGTGATATCCGTCGATGCTGGGTTAGACACCTGGAATTCGGAACCTCCGCGGAATTCAATTCCGAAAGCGAAACCTCCGCGCAAAACCGTAATGGCGACGGCTACAAGGATGATTGTCAGCGATGTGAGGTACCAGATGACCCGGCGCCCGATGAAATTGATGCTCGTTTCTCCCGTGTATAAACGGTTTCCGAACTGGGTGATGGAACTCACTTGTCACCTCCGTTTTCCGCCGCGTTTCGTTCCGCAATCGAACGGCGCTTGAGTGCTTCCTTCGAGACCCGCGAACGCTTTCCCGTGGACACCGATTGGTCGACCCGGAATTCCCCACGTCCGCGATAAACAGCTCCCAAGGCACTTCCGTCCAAACCGCTCCAGGGGTGTCCAGACGAGAAGAAGCGCGTGCGGGCGATCAATTGCAAGACTGGGTGAGTAAACAACATGACGACAATCAGGTCGACCACAGTGGTCACTCCAAGCGTGAACGCGAAACCACGAACGTTTCCCACCGCGAGCGCAAACAGAACAATCGCAGCTAACAAATTGACCGCACCGGAGACGATAATCGTGCGAGACGCGCGTTTCCAACCCGTTTCGACGGCAGAAATCAGGGTGCGCCCTTCACGGAGTTCGTCTCGAACGCGTTCAAAATAGACGATGAATGAGTCAGCCGTGATTCCGATGGCAACAATCAACCCCGCAACACCCGCGAGGGACAAGCGATACCCGTTTGCCTGCGACAGGTAGGTAATCACCACATACGTCAGCACACCCGCGGTCGCAAGCGAACTGATGGTAACAATCGCAAGCGCCCGGTATTGAAAGAGTGCATAAATCACGACAAGAAGTAGCCCGATAGCGCCGGCAATAAGCCCGCTCTCGAGTTGTGCAACACCGAGCGTCGGCGTCACGGTATCACTCGACTGAACTTCAAATCCGATGGGCAATGCACCAAACTTCAGCTGATCGGACAGGGCTTTCGCTGAGATTTCGGTGAACGAACCAGAGATGACAGGCTTTCCGTCGGGAATCGCCGCCAACGTTCGAGGTGCCGAGATAACTTTGCCGTCGAGCACGATGGCGAACTGGTTTTGCGCACCGACGAGAGTCGTCAGTCTCGCAGTGACATCAGCGAATGCGGTCGTTCCAGCGGCGTTGAACGTCAGGTAGACGCCCCATTCGTTCGTTTGCACGCCGTTTGCGCCGGAGAGGTAGTTAGCCGCCGCGTTTGACACCATGGTTCCATCAACTTCGACAGGACCGAGGATGAACTTGGAATATTGATCGTCTGAACACACCGTAAGTGGTTTCGCCGGGTCAGCAGTGTTGGCCCCAGCTGCATCCAACGCATCACACGAACTGTTCAAATATGTCTGATAAATCTCGGGGGTCACCCAGTTCAGGTCGCTGAAGCTTGTGGGTTCACCAGCCGGCACCGCCCATGTGGCAGGGGTTTGCGGAGTACCCAGAGCACTCAGGTCGGCGTTGGGGTCTTTGGCCAGTGCGTCCGTGACACTGGTCGCCACTTGGCTGACAATGTCCGCCACATCCGTAATGAGAACTGGACGGAACTCGAGTTTTGCGGACGAGCGGATGCGATCGAGAGTCGCCTGGTCTGGAGTTCCGGGAATGGACACGACGATGTTCGTACCGCCCTGCGTTGTGACTTCCGCTTCGCTGACTCCCGTAGCATCAACTCGCTGCCGGATGATCCCGACCGCTTGCGCGAGTTCTTCTTCGGTTACGGTCGCGCCGACCGCGATTTGCGGATTCAGAATAATTTGAGTTCCACCCTCGAGGTCCAGCGCCAATTTTGGAGTCCAACCGGCCTTGTCGAAAATGATTCCCGACCCGATCATCGCACCGAATGCCGCGAAAATGACAGCAAGCCAGACGAGCGCACGACGCGCTCGAGAAGAGGTACTTGTTGTCGCCACGTTCTACCGGTGAATTACTTGGTCGCGGGCTTCGCGGCGGAGGTCTTCGACCCGGCTGCCTTGGCGGCAACCACAGGCGCAGACTTCTCTACAACGCTCGTGACCGCCTGACGATGAATGCGGAGTTTGGTTCCCGGAGTTGTCTCGAGCAGAATCTCGTTTTGCTCAACATTGATTGACAGAACTGTCCCGAATATGCCCGAGGTCGTCATGACATTCGCACCTTTGACAACCTTGCTCACAAGCGCTTCGCGATCAGCCTTTTGCTTGCGCGAATTGCGAATCATAAAGATAACCATGAGCGCCAATACGGCGACCATCATCAGGGTAGTCAAATCCATGGGCAGTGACCGTCCTTTCGGGACTCTGGGAACACAACGTTTCCATCATAGACCGCTCGGTTGCTCCTTCCCGAGCAATGCCCACGCGGCGGGTGTTGCGACACGACCACGTGGGGTTCGAGCAACCAAACCGACCCGAACCAGGTAAGGCTCGACCACCGATTCGAGAGTGTCCCGCTCTTCACCGACGGCTGATGCCAGCGTTGTGATTCCCGCAGGACCACCACGAAACGACTCAATCAACGTGGTCAACACGGCGCGGTCGAGCCGGTCTAATCCGTGGTCGTCTATGTCAAAAACAGTGAGTGCCGCATTCACCGCATCCCGTGATCCGGCGGAATCATGAACGACAAGATAGTCGCGGACTCGGCGAAGTAGTCGGTTAGCGATTCGAGGAGTCCCGCGTGAGCGGCGCGCAAGTTCATTGACCGCGTGCGTATCGAGTTCTATACCCAGCAATCGCGCGCTTCGGCGGATGACGAATTCGATTTCGCCCACCTCGTAATACTCGAGATGGGCCGTGTATCCGAAACGGTCCCTCAGAGGCGCGGGAAGGAGTCCTGATCGCGTAGTTGCGCCAACCAAAGTGAACGGCGCGATCTGCAAAGGGACTGTCGTCGCCCCAGGGCCTTTTCCCACCATGATGTCGATTCGAAAATCCTCCATCGCGATATACAACATTTCTTCGACGCCGCGAGGCAACCGGTGGATCTCGTCGATGAACAAGGTCTCCCCCTCAGTCAACGACGACAACACCGCTGCCAGATCACCGGTGTGCGTAATTGTGGGACCGCTGGACATACGAAGCGGAGAGCCCGATTCGTGAGCGACGATCACGGCCAGCGTCGTCTTTCCCAGTCCGGGTGGGCCAGCCAGCAAGACGTGGTCGGGAGTTCGGTTCTCGATCTTTGCCGCCGACAACATGACGGACAACTGTTCCCGAACCTTTTCTTGACCAATAAACTCCTCGAGCGAGCCAGGCCTCAGCGCCCCTTCGAAAACGGAGTCGGCATCGACCTCGGTCACGAATTGCCGCCAAGTGACGCGAGTGCGATTTTCAGACGTTCGGAAAGGTTTGCCGTCGGTGCATCACGAATGACATCGCGCGCAACCTCACGGGCCACCGAGTGCGCCCAACCCAGCCCGGTCAGGGCGTCGGCGAGATCGCTGGTCTCGGAGTTGGACGCTTGGGGCATTTTTCCCGTGAGTGACACGATGATTAACGACGCCGTCTTCTGCCCGATCCCCGGAACGACTCGGAACCGCGAGTCGTCGCCGGAATCTACCGCCTCCGCAATCTCGAGTGCGGGCATCGTTGACAAAATCGCCAGTGCCGTTCGTGGTCCCACCCCGGAAACTCCGCGCAAAATGGTGAATAGTTGCTTGTCCTCGGCGGTGGAAAAACCAAAAAGAAGCCATTCGTCTTCGCGCGGGATGAGGACTGTGTGAAGTAACGCGTCCATCCCGACGCGGAGGTTGGTTGCAACGTCCCGAGGTACGGCAACGTGCAGACCGATCCCATTCGTTTCGATGATGACGTCGCCGATACCAGTCGACGCCACGATTCCACGCACGGTCGCTAGCATGTTGTCAGCCTACGAGCGTGAGGCCTTCACCGCCGCTCGCCACGCGCGCTGGGCTTCCGTTTCCCCCTCGAGAGCGACGTCTCCGCCGCGCCACGCATGACAGATCGCCAACGCCAACGCATCCGCCGCGTCGGCAGGTTTCGGAGGCGTATCAAGTTTGAGAATTGCGGTCACCATGGTCGTGACTTGCTTCTTGTCGGCTCGGCCGTATCCCGTGACAGACGCCTTGACCTCGCTGGGCGTGTGCAGAGCGACAGCGAGTCCCCGTTCGGCGGCAAGAAGTAGCGCAATTCCGGCTACCTGGGCTGTTCCCATGACCGATCGAACGTTGTGTTGAGCGAAAACCCGTTCAATTGCGATCACATCCGGGCGAAATGTGTCGAGGACAAGGTTGAGCCCGTCACGAATGGTCAGAAGCCTTTGCTCCAAGGGAGCCTCTGAGGCACTGCGAATCACGGAAACGTCGACAAACGACACTGCGCGAGCCGAAGCCGAATCAATGACCCCGACGCCACACCGGGTGAGCCCGGGGTCAACACCGAGGATTCGGGTCACTTATTCGTCCGAATCAAGTTCGGTTTGCACATCGGCCGGAATCGAGAAGTTGGCAAACACATTTTGCACATCGTCGAGATCTTCAAGACCGTCAATCAACTGAAAAACTTTGCGCGCGGTCACAGCGTCGACGTCGACCGTGAGCGACGGCACGAACTCGGCTTCCGACGAGTCATAATCAAGACCCGCTTCTTGCAGAGCAACCCGTGTTGCTACCAGATTCGAGGTGTCGGTAATGACCTCGAATCCACCACCTTGGTCGACCACTTCCTCCGCTCCCGCGTCAAGCACGGCGAGCAGAATATCGTCTTCGGTCACGCCATCGACCTTGGTGATCGAAATCACACCCTTGCGGGCGAAATTGTAGGCGACAGAACCAGGATCGGCCATTGTTCCGCCATTACGGGCCATTGCCGTTCGAACCTCGGCTGCTGCTCGGTTCTTGTTATCCGTGAGGCATTCAATGAGGAGCGCGACACCGGAAGGTCCGTAACCCTCGTACATGATCGTCATGTAATCGATGGACTCGCCCGAGAGACCGGCACCGCGCTTGACCGCACGATCGATGTTGTCGTTGGGTACACTCGCTTTTTTGGCCTTGTACACGGCGTCCGCGAGCGTGGGGTTACCGGCGAAGTCTGCACCACCCATCTTGGCGGCAACTTCAATGTTTTTGATGAGCTTGGCAAAGGCCTTGGCTCGCTTGCCATCGATGACAGCCTTTTTGTGCTTGGTTGTCGCCCATTTGGAGTGTCCGGACATTATTGTTCCCTAACTATCGTTCGTGATGATGTTACCGCTGTGCGCCCGCGACGACAGCGTCCAACCACCACGCGTGGACACGCGATTCACCGACGAGTTCTGGGTGAAACGCGATTCCGACACAGTTTCCTGAGCGCACACCGACAATCTCGCCGTTCGGCAGCGTCGCAATAATCGAGCATCCTCGGACGTCGCGAATGATCGGTGCGCGAATGAACGCAGCGTTCACCGGACCACCCGGAATGAGGGGCATTTCGATAGACGATTCGAACGATTCGAGCTGTCCCCCGAACGCATTTCTTTCCACTTCAACGTCGAGACCACCGAACGTCTGCTGCCCTTCGATTGCTCCGATAACCGTTGACGACAGAAGTATCAGTCCCGCACAGGTTCCGAGTACCGGGAGTCCCTCGGCAATTGCCGAGATCAGCGGTTCACGAACCTCGAAAATTCGAGACAGCTTGTCGATGACGCTCGATTCACCACCAGGGATAATGAGCCCGTCGATACCTTTGAGATCGACGGGAGAGCGAACCTGGCAATGAGCAACCCCGAGATCGTCAAGAACTAGCTCATGCTCGCGCACATCGCCCTGGAGAGCGAGTACGCCGATCGTCAGCTGATTACCAGCCACGCTCGGAGAGGCGATGTGGCGCAGGGAGGTCGGAAACATTGATGCCGACCATTGCTTCACCGAGTCCGCGTGAGACCTCCGCAATTACCGCAGCATCCGTGAACGCTGTTGTTGCTTTCACAATTGCCTTGGCGCGCTCGACCGGATTTCCCGACTTGAACACTCCCGAACCAACGAAGACGCCGTCAGCACCGAGTTGCATCATCATCGCCGCATCGGCCGGAGTTGCGACTCCGCCAGCGACGAACAAGACAACGGGTAGCCTTTTGTCGCGGCCTTACCCGACGAACCGATGAGCTGCTGTCCGTTGGCACGAGGAAGCGTCGAGTCGAGAAGACCAGCGATTTCGACTTCGCTTGCACCGTCGAAGACGGGGGTTGCGACATTGGTGCC
>CAIRWJ010000226.1 GCA_903882245.1 uncultured Microbacteriaceae bacterium
CGACCAGCTCGTCAGCGAGATTGTCACAGATATCCCTATTGAACTTCTTGACTCGGCATTGGTTCTCGAGGTCGGAACGGCTCTCGATAATTCAGAGGATCCGACACTCATTATCGGAGGGGCAGTCGACAGCAACGGCGACGGTGTGCCCGATGCCGACGCGACGGTGGATGCAACTGACGACTCCGTTGATGAATCTGATGACAATTCATCGGGCTCATCGGGCTCATCGGGCTCATCGGGCTCATCAGGTTCCTCAGGAAACAACTCAGGATCGACGAACACTGATGACGAGTCGGACAACTCTTCAGGAGACGGCAACACCCAATCCGGTGACGATGGGGACAACGACGTCGAATCGGGCGACGACGAAGACAACTAAATCTCGCCACGGGTGGGGTGACACACGTCGAGCGGCACTCGGTGCAGTTGGGCGTGATGCTTTGTAGGCTGAAGCCATGGATGAGGAAACGACCGCCGAGCTTCGCGACTTGCGACAAAGCATCGACAATGTCGACGCGGCGCTGATTCACATTCTCGCTGAACGGTTCCGTTTCACACAGCAGGTCGGTCGATTGAAGGCTCGGGCGGGTCTCCCGCTGTCGGACAAAACGCGTGAAGCGACACAAATCGAAAGACTGACCGCCCTCGCCCACGAGGCAAACCTCGACCCGGTGTTCGCCGAAAAGTTCCTCAACTTCATTGTCGCCGAGGTCATCCGCCATCACGAAAAGATCGCGAACGACTCACAGAGTTAACACTCGCTGGATTTGTTCGCAGTTTCCTCGCCGTTTACCCAAATTCCACGTGGTTTCATCACACTGTATTCATGGTTGCTACGCGCCCGAATTTCGTTCCTCTTCAAGGGTGGGCGATCTCACTTGAACCGATGACTTCGGAACACTTCGCCGATCTTTTCGCCGCGATCGCGCACCCGGTCGTCTTCGAACAGGGATTCGGGGGCGGACTGGCGAACCTCACGACCGACATCGCGACGTTCTCGGAATGGGCGTCCTTGCACTTCAAATTCGATACGTCACACGTCTACATCATTCGCGCGACAACTGGTCCGTTGACAGGGGCAATCCTGGGGACGACCACGCTCGGCGACTTTGACGACGAGCGTGAGCACACACACATTTTTTCCACCGCGTTTGCCCCACATGCTTGGGGAACGACCGTCAACACAATGACCAAGTACCTGCTCCTCGAACGTGCGTTCACTCACGGTTACGGTCGTGTGCGAATCCAGGCGGATGTTATGAACCATCGGTCACGCCGAGCAATCGAAGCCCTTGGCGCACAGTTTGAAGGAGTTGTGCGGCGTGACAAGCAACGGGCTGACGGTTCGTGGCGCGACACCGCGCTCTATTCCATTCTGATTGACGAATGGCCGATGGTCGCGGAACGACTGGAGCAACGAATCGCCACTAAGGCGACGTCTCACCCGCTTAGCGTGATTGCCACAAGCCTTGGCTGATTAGGCGTTGACACCGGGCAAGTTGGAATACAACTTGTGCGCGGTTTCAAGGCACTCGTCGATCATGCGCTGTTGGCGCTTGACGGTGACGTATTTTGGGCCAACCCACGCGGGCACGAAGGAACCGTCAGGAGCCTTTTCTCGCAGCATCCAGGCGAAAACACATTCCTCAGCTCCGGTGACGAACAACTGCCACTGAACCTGACGCTTGTAATAGATCGGGACCCAATCGTACGAACCCCAATCCCGGCCGGTTGTCTTCACCTCGACGATTACTCCGTGGTCGGGAGACAACCCGTCGGGGGTGGCCATCATCCAGTTTGCCTCGGACGAGGCGATGAGCCAGTCGTTACCGGTGATGTCGAATCGCTCGGCTAGTTTGTCGATGATGTTTGATTCCTGATCGCGGCCGAATGCCATGAATGCGTTGTCGGGGATCGGGGTCGGGTCGAGCATCTGTCCGACGACCTCGGCAAAGCCCTTGTCGTCGTGTGCCTTGCCCACCATCGTCGCGGTGACGCCCGTAGCGCGCACCCGCAACCATTCGTCGCGGTCAGCGCTCTGGACAAGAAATCGGGATTGTTCAATCATGTTGGTCCTCCATTGGGGACAAGGCTAACGCGCGGCACCGTCACGACTGCACAGTCCACACAGGGCTAACCCCCGACGACCGGTCCGAAATGTGCGGGGAGAGTGCCTCGGTGAACTGAACGCAACTGGTTGATTTCAATCGAGAACAGCCCCTGAACCTCGAGTTCGCCCGATCTTTTGTCGGTGACACCGACACGCAAGACGGGAACGTGGCGACCGTCGCACAGACCGCGGAATTTGACGTCGTCTTCTCGGGCTACTGATACGAGCGCGCGGGCCTGGGTCTCGGAAAACAACGCGGCCGTTGCATCGACCCCGTCACGAGACACAATCTCGTCAATCCAGACGCGGGCACCGACACCGAAACGCAGGACACCGTCAGCAACCGCGCGAATGAATCCACCCGTTCCGAGGTCGACCGCGCAGGTAACAATTCCTTCGTGCGCGGCGGCTCCGAGAAGTCCGGCAAGGTCCTTTTCCGCTGTGAAATCAACGTGCGGCGGGATGCCACCGAGGTGGTCGTGCACGGCACCGGCCCACGCCGATCCGCCCAGTTCGTCCGCCGTCACGCCCAACAGATAGAGGTTCTCGCCTTCGTCTTGCCAACCGGACGGCAGTCGGCGGGCGACGTTGTCGATCGACCCCAAAACGGCGACGACTGGTGTCGGGTGGATGGGAACATCACCGGTCTGGTTGTAGAACGACACGTTTCCGCCCGTGACAGGGATGCCCAGTTCGAGGCAGCCATCCGCGAGTCCTTCGACGGCACGAGCGAACTGCCACATCACCTCCGGGTTTTCGGGAGAACCGAAATTCAGGCAATCGCTGACCGCGAGGGGCGTCGCACCACTGGACGCGACGTTGCGATACGACTCGACGAGGGCCAGTTGCGCGCCAACGTACGGGTCAAGTTGGCAATAACGTCCGTTCGCGTCGGTCGCGAGTGCAACCCCGAGTCCGCTCACTTCGTCGATTCGAATCATTCCGGCACCGTCGGGGGTGTGTAGCGCCGTGTTGCCCATGACGTAATAGTCGTATTGGTTCGTAATCCAGTCGGTGTCGGCCTCGTTCGGCGATCCGAGAACGGCGAGGAACTGTGTCTTCAGTGCGTCACCGTCGGTCGCGCGCGCAAACTTCGACGGTGAATCCGCCTGCAGCGCGTCGAGCCACGCGGGGTATTCCATAGGGCGGTTATAAACAGGACCGTCTATCGCGACCGTACGGGGGTCGACGTCGACAATCGTCTGGCCCTTCCATTCGATGATGAGGCGACCGGAATCGGTCACTTCACCGAGGACACTGGCTTCGACGTCCCATTTGGTCGTGACGGCAAGGAACATGTCAATCTTGTCGGGTCGGACAATCGCCATCATGCGCTCTTGGCTCTCGGACATGAGGATTTCCTCGGCAGTCAGAGTTGGGTCACGCAACAACACGTTGTCGAGAGTGATGAACATGCCGCCATCACCGTTGGACGCGAGTTCACTTGTCGCACACGAGATCCCAGCAGCACCGAGGTCCTGAATCCCTTCGACGCAATCGCCGGCAAAAAGCTCAAGACAACACTCGATGAGAACTTTTTCGGCGAAAGGGTCACCGACCTGGACGGCTGGACGTTTAGTAGGACCACCTTCGGCAAAAGTATCCGAGGCGAGAATCGAGGCTCCGCCGATGCCATCACCACCCGTCCGTGCCCCGAACAGCACCACGAGGTTACCGACGCCCTTTGCGTTCGCGAGGTGTAGGTCTTCGTGACGCAGAGCGCCGACTGCTAGAGCGTTGACGAGCGGGTTCGCTTGGTACACCGGGTCGAACCAGGTTTCTCCGCCGATGTTCGGCAGCCCGAGACAGTTCCCGTAGAACGAGATACCACCCACGACACCGTTGACAACACGACTCGTGTCGGGGTGGTCGATTGCGCCGAATCGCAAAGCGTCCATCACTGCCACGGGACGAGCGCCCATCGAGATGATGTCGCGAACGATTCCGCCGATACCGGTGGCGGCACCCTGGAACGGCTCGATGTAGGAGGGGTGATTGTGGCTCTCGATCTTGAAGGTGACGGCCCAGCCCTCGCCGATATCGACAACGCCGGCGTTTTCGCCCATTCCG
>CAIRWJ010000227.1 GCA_903882245.1 uncultured Microbacteriaceae bacterium
CGCTGGCGTAATTCCGGCGAGCGCCTCACCCGGAGTGATGATGCCGGGGCAGTTCGGCCCAATGATCCTGCTCGTGCCCTTTGTCGAGGCGTACGCCCAGAACTCGGCGGTGTCTTGCACCGGGATTCCCTCGGTAATGACAACGATGAGCGGCATCGTCGCGTCAATTGCCTCCATGACGGCGTCCTTAGCGAACGCCGGCGGAACGAATACAACTGACACGTCGGCGCCGGTTTCGGACATTGCCTCGGATACGGTTCCGAATACGGGGAGAGTGACGTCTCCGTGCTCGACGGTCGTTCCCGCCTTGCGGGCGTTGACACCGCCGACGACCTGAGTGCCGGCCTTGAGCATGAGAGCCGTGTGCTTTGAACCTTCGCCGCCAGTGATGCCCTGAACGATGACGCGCGAGTCCTTGGTGAGGAAAATCGACATTCTTCTGTTCCTTACTTCGCTGCGAGTGCGGCGGCGCGATCGGCGCCGTCGTCCATCGTGGTGGCCAGGGTGACGAGCGGGTGGTTGGCAGCGGCGAGAATCTCGCGACCCTTGTCGACGCTGTTTCCGTCGAGACGGACAACAAGCGGCTTAGTCGCGGCGTCACCGAGCATGTCTAGGGCCGCGACGATTCCGTTGGCGACAGCGTCACACGCGGTGATTCCACCGAACACGTTGACAAAAACGCTCTTGACCTGCGGGTCGCCGAGGATGACGGAGAGACCGGCAGCCATGACGTCGGCCGATGCTCCACCGCCGATGTCGAGGAAGTTAGCTGGCTTGACGCCACCGTAGTTCTCTCCCGCATAGGCGACGACGTCGAGTGTCGACATGACGAGTCCGGCACCGTTTCCGATGATTCCGACCTCACCGTCGAGTTTCACGTAGTTGAGGTCGTGTTCTTTCGCTTTCGCTTCGAGCGGGTCGGCCGCGGCCTTGTCTTCGAGGGCGGCGTGCTCGGGCTGTCGGAACTCGGCGTTCGCATCGAGCGTCACCTTGCCGTCCAGCGCGAGAATCCTGCCGTCTTCGGTCAAGACAAGTGGGTTGACCTCGACGAGGGTGGTGTCCTCCGAGGTGAAAACGCCATACAACTGGACGAACACGGGTGCAACTTTGTCGACGAGTTCAGCGGGGAACTTTGCGGCGACAGCAATTTCCTTCGCCTTCGCGAGGGTGATGCCGTCGATGGGGTTCACATCGACACGCGCAAGTGCGTCGGGGCGTTCAACCGCTAACTGTTCGATGTCCATGCCGCCTTCGTAGGAACAGAGGCAAAGGTACGAACGGTTTGCGCGGTCGAGAAGCACCGAGAAGTAGTACTCCTGCACTATCGCAGCGCCTTCGGCGACCATGACGCGCTTGACGACGTGACCCTTGATGTCGAGACCGAGGATGGCTTTCGCCGCCTCGAACGCGTCGTCGGGGGTCTTGGCGACCTTGACGCCGCCTGCCTTGCCGCGTCCGCCGGTCTTGACTTGCGCCTTGACGACCGTCAGACCACCGATTGTGGAGGCGGCCGCACGGGCTTCTTCCGGGGTGTCGGCGATGATTCCCTGAAGCACGGGAACGCCGTGCTTCTCGAACATGTCACGCGCTTGATACTCGTAAAGATCCACTGTCATCCCGTCGACAAAAATCCTGAAAAGTCGGGGCTGACTGCCTCTCGACCGTGTTACAGCCTACCGTTCGACGCCGAGCCGACCGACCGCGCAGGACGTGTGTTTAGAGCTTGGTGATGGGCGCAATCTTGATGAGCAACTTCTTTTTGCCTACTTCGTCGAACTGAACTTCAGCGATGCGCTTTGCGCCCTCACCCGTGACCGCGATCACGCGGCCCTCACCGAAATCGTCGTGTGTGATTCGATCACCCGCCGCAAGTTCGAGTCCTGAGTTGTCGCGAACCTCGCGCGTGATGGCGCCGGTCCATTCGGTACGCGGTTTCGACGGTGCATCCCACGAACGCTTCTCGAAGGACGTCGAGAGCGATCGACGACCCGATTCGCGCCAATCGACCAGGGAGTCGGGGATTTCCGCGAGGAATCGGCTGGGCATGCACGAGGCGATTTCGCCGAACGTCGCTCGTGACGTTGCAAGTGACAGGTGCAACTTCTTTTTCGCGCGCGTGATTCCGACATAGAACAGGCGACGTTCCTCTTGAATTCCGCCGGCCTCGGCGACCGAAATGCGGTGGGGCAAGATTTCCTCTTCGATGCCCGTGATAAACACGGCGTCGAACTCCAGCCCTTTCGCGGTATGCAACGTCATGAGGCTGACGGTTCCCGATTCGTCATCGAGGTCGTCCGCGGCGGACGACAACGCGACTTCGGTGAGGAAGTCGATCAGCGTTCCATCGGGCGACTTGACCTGGAACTCGCGAGTGAGTCCGACGAGTTCCTCGACGTTCTCGGCGCGAGCGTTTTCTTGCGGGTCGCGGCTTTCCTTGAGAAGGATGAGATAACCGGTCGCCTCGAGCAAGGCAATGAGCACGTCGACGACCTTCGCGGTCGCGACCGTGTCGGAAATTCGGTCAAGCGCGTTGACGAATTCGCGAACGGTCGCGGTGGCCCGCGCCGCAACCCCAACGGATTCGATTTGTCGCATCGCCTCGCGGAACGAAATCTGATTGTCGTCGGCGAAACG
>CAIRWJ010000228.1 GCA_903882245.1 uncultured Microbacteriaceae bacterium
CTCTTCAGCCCCAAACCCCACATCGACAATCACCACGTCGTAGATTCCCTTGACGAGATCCAGCACCGATCGGACCTTCGCCGAGCCAACTTCGGCCCACCGTGAAGCCCGCGGAACTCCTGTCAGCACTGAGAAGCGGACACCGTCTCGCTCGACGGTGTTGACAATTCGCCCGATTTCGGAGACGGTCAACTCAATTCGACCCGCCAATCGACACGCCGCGGCAAACCCCCGTGTCTCATCTATGACGCCGAGAGCAATCGCGATTGATGACCCACGGGTGTCGACATCACAGAGAAGCGTAGATAATCCCGCTTGAGCACAAACGCTAGAAACAGAGATAGCCGTCGTGGTGACGCCGGGAGCGCCGACCGGACCCCAGACTGCCACCACGACGGGGTTTCGACGTGTATTCGCCGAGGCGGAAGAGACGGGTCGTGTCGCGGTTCCATCCAAATTTGATTCGGCAACGGACCGAACCACGGATCGTGTGTCCGCGAAACTCCTAACCGTGATGATTGCGCTAAGCCCATTCGCCCATTCGAAAACGCCATTTGCTTCAGCGACCGCGCAAATGCGACCGATTGGGTGGGGCGTCAATCGCAGTATTTCGTCAGTTAGATACGCCACGCTCGCCTCGGTGATGAGAACGTCAACAGGCGATTGGGACACATGGCGGACAACTTCTCGGACCGAATCGACACCCCACGCGACGTCGGCGCAATCAGAGAGAAGGCTGAGGTCTGCCAACCTGGTTGGCGGCCCGAGTATCCCGACAATTGTCACGGAGTTTCGCCCGACGTGACGACAATGACGTGCGAGGAACCGAGAACTGCGAGCACCCGGTCGACTTCGAGCGGGTCGACGAGAACGGTCATGACAGCGTCCCCGCCGAAACCGGAGTCAGCAATGGCGACAACAGTCGCGTTGATTGCGACTGTGGCAGGCGGGGTAGCACCGTCTTCGTCGACCGCCCAGAGATCCACTAACGCCCCGCTTGTCATGGTCGACGGTGGCATCACGCCAATAGGAACCGATATTTGCACTCGTGACGACGTTGTTGGTTCAAGCAATCGAGCCGTAATCAATTCGCCCGCACCAATGTCGGACCCAACCACCCGACCGATCACCTCTTTAGGTGAAACACCGGGGCTTGTAGTGAGGGACGAAACCCGAACCTCGTCTATCGCGTCGGCGGTGATGACGGTTCCTGCTGACAAAAAGCTGATTGCCATGATCACCCTCTCACCAGGGGTGGAAAGTCGAACCACCGCGACGACACCGGCGACACTGGCGACGACGAGTATGACACCGACGATTGTCCGTGAGGCAGCTAATCGGCGTCGGAGGAACGAGAGAATTGAGGACATAGCACTTCCTTTCCGCACCTCATAGTGGAACGGAACAGCTCGTTTGGAAATAGTTATCCACACTCGCTGGTTATCTCCACCGCCATATGTGAACGTGTGGCACTCTCTCTATATGGTCGAAGAGTGGATGCTTACAGTCGCGGATGTAGCAGAGGTTCTGGGCACGTCGCGCGAGAAGGTTGCCGCGATCATCGCACGTGAAGAACTTCCCGTCGTGCCGGGTCGCAGAATTCGGGTCACACACACTGCCGTCATTGAATTTGTTTCTGCGATGCAACGGGATGCGCTGATGTTGGGGCGTGAACCCGATTTCGTGCCGTCGATTGTAGGGTCACGGCCTTTCACCATCGTCGACGAGGACGACCCCTAAGGCTGACCGCGGTACAACCCACTCGCGACGGAGTGAACGCACCGAAATGGCATCGCGCCAGACACCGGTGATTCGCCCGCGAACACCGAAGCGTTCACCCACGATAGTAATCGAGGACGCATGGCGTTCGATGTCCCGAAACACTGCTCCAAGCGGCAGCAACTCGAAATGTTCTGGAGGCAACGCGGCACACATGCAGTCTGATGGGGAAAACGCTGCACGTATCGAGCCGAATGGAACGATTGCGCGTTTAACCGAGCCACACACCACGC
>CAIRWJ010000229.1 GCA_903882245.1 uncultured Microbacteriaceae bacterium
AACCTCCATCGGATTGGTACTTCGCCGTCACGAAATCGACGTTTCTCTGGTTGATTCTTCCCCGACCGCGGTTGCGCTCGCGTCTCAATACGGAGCGGGACGTCCGGCGGCTGAGGGGGACGCGCCGAAGTTGATTGTGGTAGCCGTTCCACCGGACGTTGTCGCTGATGTTGTCGAACGCGAACTGCGGGAATTCCCGGACGCGGTCGTCACCGACGTCACGAGCGTTAAGGGGTCGATTCTGGTTGACCTGCAGAGTCGAGGCGTTGACCTGTCGCGCTATGTTGGCTCTCACCCGATGGCGGGTCGGGAACGCGGGGGAGCAGTTTCTGCCCGTGCCGACATCTTCACGGGTCGCTCGTGGGTAGTTTGTCCTCGCTCAGATGCCGATTCAGCCGCGGTCAATCGTGTTTCCGATCTGGTGATCGACTGCGGTGCAAATCTCGTTGAGATGTCGACAGCAGATCACGACTCCGCGGTGGCCCTAGTGAGCCACGTCCCCCAGATCGTGTCATCCGCGGTTGCGTCGAGCCTCATTGGCGCGCCCGATTCGTCGGTCGAGCTGGCGGGTGGCGGATTACGTGACATGACTCGCATTGCGTCGAGCGATCCGAGCCTGTGGATTCAAATACTCAGCGCCAATGCTGCCGACGTGACCGTTGTCTTGGAGGACGTTCGGGACCGAATCGATGCGGTAGTCACGGCATTGCGCAGTGGAACCCCGACCGCCGCTCTCGCGGACCTGTTGGCGTCTGGTAACACGGGAGTATCGCGCATTCCCGGAAAGCACGGTCGCAGTGCCCATTTTGCGCACATCCTTGTTGTCATTGACGACCGCCCCGGACAATTGGCGAAATTGCTCGCCGATATCGGTGACCTCGGGGTCAACATGGAAGACCTCCGCCTCGAGCACTCGCCCGGCTCTGCGATTGGATTCGCGGAGGTTTCTGTGGTGCCAACAGCCGAAGAATCGTTAGTCCGTGAACTCGAAGCGCGCGGCTGGCGAATTGCGGGCGAGAGCCAGTGATCGTTGTCGCTATCGATGGACCGGCTGGCAGCGGGAAATCGAGCGTCGCGCGGGCGGTTGCCGCGCAGTTGGGTTTCGGCTTCTTGGACACCGGTGCGGCATATCGTGCGCTGACATGGTGGGCGCTTGAGCGGGACTTCGGTCTCTTGGACGAGGACGCCATCGCAGGATTGCTGGACTCGTTTCCCTATTCGATCTCGCTAGACCCGACTCATGAACGTGTCGCAGTGGGGGAGGTTGATGTGACCGAGTTGATTCGCGACCCGCGTATCAGCCTTGCCGTGAGCGCGGTCGCGCAAAATCTGCGGGTGCGGGAATGGATGAAGACTTCCGCCCGTGAATTGGCTACCCGCTCGGGATTCCCGGGGGTCGTCGCCGAGGGCCGCGACATGACAACGGTCGTTTTCCCCGACGCTTCAGCCCGGATTCTCTTGACGGCCCGCGAAGAGGTTAGAATTGTCAGAAGGGCTGGCGAATTCGCCGGCCGAGATCTCGCCGAAACGACCGCATCGGTTCGCGAGCGAGATGCCAAAGATTCGAACGTCGTTGACTTCTTTACCGCCGCTCCTGGCGTGACAGTCGTCGATTCGTCGGACATCAATTTTTCGGACACCGTCTCGGCAATCGTCGACATTGTGCGAGCAGGGAGTGAC
Organism: uncultured Microbacteriaceae bacterium; assembly: GCA_903882245.1. GTDB lineage: Bacteria > Actinomycetota > Actinomycetes > Actinomycetales > Microbacteriaceae > MWH-TA3. The sequence goes on from CAIRWJ010000229.1 coordinate 1,681, forward strand.
GTATGAGCGAGAACTACGAGGACGACATCGGCGATCTCGTCGACCGAATGTCAGAACTTACAGACGCCGACGCTGCCCAGCGTGCCCAGGCACTCCGTCAAGGACTCGCGGACTACGACCTCGATGACGAAGACATCTCGCTACTTGAGTCCCATCTCGGCGATACCGACGAGGTCATTGAACTTCCCGCACTTCCGGTCTTGGCAATTGTCGGTCGGCCCAACGTCGGAAAGTCCGCGCTCGTCAATCGAATTCTTGGTCGTCGAGAAGCAGTGGTCGAAGACGTTCCCGGCGTCACCCGCGACCGTGTCACCTATAAAGCCGAATGGAACGACCGCAAGTTCACCCTGGTTGATACCGGTGGTTGGGAACCCGACGCGCGCGGAATCGACAAAAGTGTTGCACTCCAAGCCGAAATCGCCGTTGAGCTCGCCGATGCGGTGCTTTTTGTGGTCGATGCGATGGTGGGTGCAACTGCTACCGACGAACGAGTCGTCACAATGCTTCGTGCGTCGAAAAAGCCCGTCATCCTCGTCGGCAACAAGGTGGACGATGCCCGCCAGGAACCCGAAGCCGCTGCCCTCTGGTCGCTCGGACTGGGAGAGCCGTGGCCCGTCTCGGCACTGCACGGTCGCGGCGTTGCCGACATGCTCGACAAAGTGCTCACAATCCTTCCCGAAATCAGCGCAGTCGCCAAGACTGAAATCGGTGGACCGCGACGAGTTGCAATCATCGGTCGTCCTAACGTCGGTAAGTCGTCGCTGTTGAACAAGACCGCCGGTGAAGAGCGCGTCGTTGTCAATGAACTGGCGGGAACCACCCGCGACCCGATCGACGAACAGGTTGAGCTGGGCGGAAAGGTGTGGCGCTTCGTTGACACCGCAGGCATTCGACGTCGTCAGCACATGGCGCAGGGTGCGGACTTCTATGCGTCGTTGCGAACCGCAGCCGCACTGGAGAAGGCCGAGGTCGCCGTCGTCGTTCTTGATGTGACCGAGCCCATCAGCGAGCAGGACATTCGCATCATCGACATGGCGTTGGAATCGGGCCGCTCACTCGTGTTGGCGTTCAACAAATGGGATTTGCTCGATGACGATCGCCGGCGTTATCTTGAGCGAGAAATCGACCAAGACCTCGCTCATGTGGCATGGGCGCCTCGCGTCAACATTTCTGCGCGGACCGGTCGCCACTTAGAAAAATTGGTGCCGGCATTGGAACTCGCTCTCGAATCGTGGGACACCCGAATTCAGACGGGAAAACTCAATGCCTTCCTCTCGGAACTCGCGGCGGCACACCCCCATCCCGTTCGCGGCGGAAAGCAACCTCGCATTTTGTTCGGCACTCAGGCATCGACTCGTCCACCGACGTTCGTCTTGTTCACGACCGGATTCCTCGACCCGCAATATCGTCGATTCATCACGCGTCGCCTTCGCGAGGTCTGGGGTTTTGAAGGTTCACCGATCAATGTGTCGATGCGCGTTCGCGAAAAACGCGGACCTCGAAAGTAGCGTCGGCGCGTGAATTACCTTCCCCCTCCGCATCAACGCGACTTCGGCGACAACTGGGTCCACGGCCCAAATGGTGAACGAGTGTGGGGGATGTTCGGTGCGGCCGGTGTTCTTGTCTGGAACCGCACTACCGACAGCGTGTTGTTGCAGTTGCGCGCCGAATGGTCGCATCACGGCGGAACCTGGGGGATCCCGGGCGGAGCCTTGAAGTTCGGTGAAGACGCGACAGCCGGGGCGATGCGCGAGGCCCATGAGGAAGCCGGAGTTCCCGAGAGCCTCCTCATCCCAATCGATACTTATGTTATCGACCTCGGATTCTGGGCGTACACGACTGTCATTGTCGAAACGCGAGAACACTTCGAACCAGCATTCAACGACCTCGAAAGCACCGACCTGCAGTGGATCGCGCGCGACGATGTTGAATCGTTCGAACTTCACCCGCGTTTCGGAAAGTCGTGGTCGCTCTTGAACGACATGCTCGAGGCCCACCGCGCGCAGTAGTCTGGGGTCATTCACGATTCACAAGGAAGTGCACTGATGGCCGAAATCGACCGCAATCGCCTGGACGAACTATTCACTCGAGAGCGTGACGATTTCGAGAGGACACACCCTAAGTCCAAGGCCGCGTATGCTTCGGCGGAACACCTGTTTGGCCGCGTGCCGATGACATGGATGAACAAGAAGGCCGGGTCATTCCCCGTCTATTTCGAATCAGCACGTGGGAACACGATCCGCGACATCGACGGGAACGAGTACATCGATTTCGCTCTCGGAGACACGGGAGCGATGGCGGGTCACTCCGCACCCGAGGTGGCGGCGGCAGTTGTTCGTCACGTGTCGGAACAGGGCGGTTTGACCACGATGCTTCCGACCGTGGATGCGGAGTGGGTCGGTGCGGAATTGACCCGTCGGTTCGGGATGGACCGCTGGAGTTTCGCCCTTACCGCGACTGACGCAAATCGTTGGGTCATTCGTCTGGTTCGCGCGCTCACGGGTCGCTCGAAAATCCTCTTTCATTCCTATTGTTACCACGGCTCGGTGGACGAGTCCTTGATTGTGGTCGGGCCAAATGGCGAGTCCATGAGCCGGCCCGGAAACGTCGGCGAACCAGTCGACGTGCTCGAAACGAGTCGCGTCGCCGAATTCAACGACCTCGAGGCGCTGGAGCGGGAGCTCGCTCACGGTGATGTTGCAGCGGTTCTCATTGAACCCGCTCTCACGAACATTGGGATCGTTCTACCTGAAGAGGGGTATCACGACGGTGTTCGCGCACTCACCCGCAAATACGGCGCACTTCTCATCATCGACGAAACGCACACGTTCAGTGCGGGCTACGGTGGGGCAACCCGCGGGTGGAACCTCGAACCCGACATCGTTGTTATCGGTAAATCAATCGGTGGAGGTATCCCAACCGGCGCTTACGGACTCTCGGCGGATTTTGCAGCTCAGGCCCTCGCCCGCGACGACCTCGACTTGGTCGACATGGGCGGTGTCGGGGGAACTCTTGCAGGCAACCCCTTGTCGGTTGCGGCCATGAGGGCGACGCTGGAACACGTTCTCACCGAATCCGCATTCGAGCACATGATCTCGATGTGCACTTTGTTCACCGAGGGAATGAACGTTCTCTTCGCCAGGTACGAGCTGCCCTGGTCAATCGCTCAGTTGGGTGCTCGGTGTGAGTACCGGTTCGTCAGCCCAGGGCCTCGAAACGGCGGGGATTCGAACGCCGCCGCCGACGGGGAACTCGAGGACTTCTTGCACCTCTACCTGGCCAACCGCGGGATCATGTTGACGCCGTTTCACAATATGGCACTCATGTGTCCGACAACGACAGTGGAAGACGTCGCGGCGCACCATCTGGTTTTTGAGCAGGCAGTCAAGGAGTTGTTGGGCACCTCGGCCTGATTTCGGTGGCCATAATTTTGATAGGCTGAACAGGTTGTCGTGAGGCAGCGGGCTGTGGCGCAGCTTGGTAGCGCACTTGACTGGGGGTCAAGGGGTCGCAGGTTCAAATCCTGTCAGCCCGACGTGATGAAAAAAGACCGCATTCGTGCGGTCTTTTTTCATCACTCGGGTCTTCCAGGCGGTCCCGCCGGTTCGAAAAATTGCATTACCGACGTGTCAGCGTCGGCGGCAGCAATTTTGAGCCGAGCGGTGCAGCCCGACCCCATCGCCCGACTTCGCAGCCCCACGAAATGCGCTAGCGCCCCTGCGGGCGAATCGACCGGGTCGGCTGTGTGTTGCGGCTCCCACGGAAGTTGTTCGCGGATTGCCCCGGGCGTTCGCCGACCTTGCTCGTCGCGGCGGGACGGCCAGAACGGTCGCGTTGTGAACGCGTGCGCTGAGCATTGGCGCCAGTGGATTTTCCGCGTCCGCCTTGTTGCTGAACCTCACGAGGTGCGGGTTTCACATACGGAGCGACTTCGCCGATCAATTTGACGACAGCGGGCGATTCAGCAGTCACGGCTTGCGGCGTGACGGTGATGGAAGCCTTGCGAAGCAGTGCAGCGAGGTCTTTCTTTTGGGTCGGAAGACAGATGGTGACCACATCGCCTTCAGAACCGGCACGGGCGGTTCGGCCCGAACGGTGGAGGTATGCCTTGTGTTCCATCGGCGGGTCAACGTGGATGACGAGTTCAATGTCGTCAACGTGAACGCCACGAGCTGCGACGTCTGTTGCAACAAGTACCTTGACACGCCCTGTGCTGAACGCCTCGAGGTTGCGGTCACGCTGAGGCTGCGACAAATTTCCGTGAAGGTCGACGCTGGGGATTCCGGCCTCGATCAGAACTTTGGCGAGCTTCTTAGCGTGGTGCTTGGTGCGCATAAACAAAACGCGGCGTCCTGTTCCAGACGCGAGTGCCTTGATGAGTGCATTCTTGCGGTCAACGTCGTCGACTTCGAATACGTGGTGGGTCATCGCGGCGACGTGAGAATTCGCTTCGTCGACCGAGTGCAAAACCTCGTTCTGCAGGAATTTGTTGACGAGTTTGTCAACACCGTTGTCGAGCGTGGCGCTAAAGAGCATGCGTTGCCCGCCGGCCGGCGTCGCCGACAGGATTCGTGTCACGATCGGCAAGAATCCGAGGTCGGCCATGTGGTCGGCCTCATCGAGGACAGTCACCTCAACAGCATTGAGGTGAACGAAGCCCTGTTTCATGAGGTCTTCGAGGCGCCCGGGGGTGGCGACGACGATATCGACGCCCTCCTTGAGCGTAGCGACCTGTCGATTCTGCGAAATGCCGCCGAAGATGGTCATCGAACGTAATCCATAGGCGTCGGCGAGTGGCTGAAGTGCAGCCGCGATTTGAGTCGCGAGCTCACGAGTCGGCGCAAGGATTAAGCCGAGCGGATAGCCCGCGCGGCGCTTTCCGCCAGCAAGTTCGGTGCCGAGGCGCGCGATCATGGGGATAGCAAACGCAAGCGTCTTCCCCGAGCCGGTCTTGCCTCGACCGAGAACGTCGCGACCCGCGAGAGTGTCGGGCAGTGTGTCGACTTGAATGGGGAAGGGGGTTTCTTTGCCGTCTTTCGCGAGGACCGCGACGAGAGGGGCGGGCACGCCGAGCGTGCCGAAGGTGTGAGTAGTCACAGTGATACCAGTTTCAAATGGTGACCGATCGGGCACGAATGTGCGCGGTCAATCGAGTGGGCGAGCGTGCCGAGTGGCACAGTCGTTCGCCGAAGAAAAGATGTCAACCGCCTAGCGGTGAGGGATGCGTTATTCGACGCACACATCGAAAAATCTCGAGTGCAGTACTCTCAGTGTACCCGCAGAACGGTTACTGTCCGAGTAGGCCGGCCATTTCGGCAATCTCGGCGGTCTGCGCAGCAACGATTGCATTGGCTAAAGCCATCACATCATCATTCTGTGTCGTTGCCAATACGTCGTTGGCCATGGTGATCGCACCCTCGTGATGTTGAATCATGTGTGAAAGGAACAGCGCGTCGAACTCGGCACCGGTTGCCCCCTCGAGCACGGCCATATCGGCGTCACTGACGAGGCCCGGCATCGACATTCCATGTGCGCCGTGACCGTCCATCATCGAGCCCGCCGATGTCAGCCACGCGGTCATCGTGTCAATCTCCGGTTGTTGAGCGCCTTTAATGCGCGCGGCGAGGTCGAGAATGGCGGGAGTCGTGGTGTTCGCTTCGGCGAGCGTGGCGAGTTCGACTGCTTGGGAATGGTGCGGAATCATCATTTGTGCAAACATGACGTCGTTTGCATCGAACGGTTGCGCGAATGCCGGAGCCGTTGTCGACGTTGGCTGTTGAGCCTGCGTTTCACCACCTTGGTTGAAAAAAACCATCAGGTCACTCGAGCAACCTCCGAGGCTCAGTGCCAGAACGGCGGACAGGGCGATCGGCGCAACAATTTTGTTCATGGCGTTGAGTTTATGTGCTGAGCCTGTGAAATTCCTCGGAGAAAGCACACGCGATGAGTGAACGAATGTCGGCTCGGTACAGTGAGTACATAACAGCACACAGGAAGGTTTCGCCGTGCCGAACACCCGCCCCGAGAATCGACCGGCTGACGACTGGTCGGACAAAATTGCCGTCGCCGAGGAACTCGTCCCGTTCATCGGGCGCTTGTATCGCGAGAACGGCATTCTGCTGTCGGTTCATGGACGCAGTCTGCTCAACTTGTCGCCCATTGACATTGTCCGAATCCACCGATTTGCTCGGCACGTCGACGGCGAAGAATTGAGCATTGATTTCACGTCCGCACTCGTCCGGGCGGTCGATGCGATGAATCCGGGTGCAGCCTCTATCGACGTTGCACGACTGAGTGCCGAGTTCCGCGCCGCAGGCAAACCCACAATCGACACCTTTGTTACAGCGGAATTGGCCAGCATCGCGAACGGTCGAGACACCAATACCCGAGTAGGTCGCGACGTTGTGCTCTATGGATTCGGACGAATCGGGCGCTTGATTGCGCGCATTTTGGTGTCCCGTTCGGCGGACATTGGCGGTTTACAACTGCGAGCAATCGTTGTTCGTCACGGCGGAGGCAAAGACTTAGTCAAGCGCGCGAGCCTTCTTCGACGTGATTCGGTTCACGGTCCATTCAATGGGTCTATCACTGTGGACGAGGCGAACAATCGAATAATTGCTAATGGCACGTCAATTCAGGTGATTTATGCGAACGACCCGGCCGATGTTGATTACCCGGCCTATGGAATTGACGATTGCGTGATCGTCGACAACACGGGACGGTGGCGTGATGACGAAGGGTTGAGTCAGCACTTGAAATCAAAGGGCGTCGGACGTGTTCTGCTAACGGCACCGGGTAAAGGCGCGCTGAAGAACGTGGTTTACGGAATCAACGACAACACCATCACGGACGACGATCGGATCATCACCGCCGCATCCTGCACGACCAACGCCATCACACCGGTCTTGAAAGTGATCAACGACGAATTTGGGATGTCGTATGGACATGTCGAGACAGTGCACTCGTTCACAAACGATCAAAACCTGATCGACAACTTCCACAGCGGTGATCGCCGCGGTCGCTCGGCCGTCCTCAACATGGTGATTACCGAGACGGGTGCCGCGAGTGCTGTCGCGAAAGCGCTCCCAGAACTGGCAGGTAAATTGACGGGAAACGCAATTCGTGTGCCGACCCCCGATGTCTCGATGGCCATCTTGAATCTCACGTTGGAACGCGATGTTACGAAAGAAGAACTCAACGCGTTCCTGCGGAACGCATCCTTGAACTCATCGCTTCGACAGCAGATCGACTACATCGAATCGGCTGAAGTGGTCTCGACAGACTTCCTTGGTTCTCGACGCGCGGGCATCATTGATGGCCTCGCCACCATCACGAGCGGCAATCACGCGGTCGTGTACGTCTGGTACGACAACGAATTTGGCTACAGCCACCAGGTTGTGCGAGTGTTAGAGAAAATGGGCGGTGTTTCGAGACCGTTCTTCCCCACCCCTAAGGCCTAACGATGTCGACTCCGCAGATGCGCCGAATCCACCCGGCGTGGCTCGTCGCGGGTGTTGCATTCATCGCATTGATGGGCGCGGCGGGCTTCCGTGCGGCTCCTGGACCTCTCATGATTCCGCTCAACGAGGAATTCGGGTGGCCGATTTCGACAATGTCCGTCGCAGTGAGCCTCAACATCCTGCTCTATGGACTCACCGCCCCGTTCGCCGCGGCGTTGATGGGCCGATTCGGCGTTCGCGGGATCACGATGGCCGCACTGGTTCTCATTGCCGCAGGTTCCGGCTTGACGGTCTTCGCTCAGGCGGAATGGATACTTCTGATCACATGGGGATTGCTCATTGGTCTTGGGACGGGCTCGATGGCGCTCGTCTTCGTCGCAGAAATCTCGGGGACGTGGTTCGTCAAGCGGCGTGGACTCGTCACGGGGGTTCTCGCCGCGGGGAGTGCGACGGGACAACTCGTATTCCTCCCTCTCGTCGCATCGATGGCCGAGAACATTGGTTGGAGGGAAGCATCGCTGGTCATTGCGGTAACCGCATTAGCGGTCGTGCCACTCGTCTTCTTTTTCATCCGCAATCACCCGAGTGATCTGGGTGTCGACGCGTACGGTGCTGAACCGGGAACAACGCCGCCTCGAACGAGACGAATCGGAGCGGTTCGATTGGCGTTGACGGCTCTCCGGGACGCATCACGTACCCGAACCTTTTGGGCTCTCGCCGCAGCCTTCGCAATCTGTGGGGCGACGACAAACGGTCTCGTCGGCGTTCACTTCGTTCCTTCCGCTCACGATCATGGAATGTCCATCACGGTCGCGGCGGGGCTCTTGGCGGTCGTCGGAGTTTTCGACGTCGTGGGAACAATCGCGTCCGGCTGGTTGACGGACCGCGTCAACCCCCGGTACCTTCTTGTCGGCTATTACACGTTCCGTGGAATAGGTCTGTCATTTCTGCCGTTGTTGCTCGACAAGGACATCCATCCGAGCATCGTGCTCTTCGTTGTCGTTTACGGGCTCGACTGGGTGGCTACTGTTCCTCCCACGATTGCGCTGTGCCGCGAGTATTTCGGCGACCGCGCGTCTATCGTGTTCGGCTGGGTGTTCGCGTCCCATCAGGTCGGAGCCGCTTTTGCTGCAACGGCGGCCGGACTCGTGCGCGACGCAATGGGCACGTACACCTATGCCTGGCTCGGGGGAGCCGCCCTGTGTCTCGTTGCCGCCGTGTTCTCGTATGCGGTTCGAGGGACATCCACCTCGAACTGGGCGAAGGTTACATCGGGGGGATAGTCGCGGGGTCGACCGGAACGAGAACCTCGTTGCGGCGGAGAAAACCTGGTTTCCACGGCGGGTCATAGCGAGCGAACATCACGGCGCCAGATTCTTGCACGGCCATGGACGATAGCGCTCGATGCAATTCGGTTTCGTAGCTCTTGACGCGGTCCTCTCGCCACCCGCCGGCAAAACGAACCGCGGCAACGGTGATTGCGGGCACCTGGTGCGTCGTTAAGTCTGCGCGGGCAGGTGCCGGCGCGGCCGAGGTATCGCGGGGTAACACAAACGAGATGGTGTGCTTGGAATCCGATTCCGCGACGTGAAAAACGGGAGCAGTCATGGCAATTTTCTCCGCGGCGAGGTTTTCCCCAGAAATGTAGCGAACGAGAGGGGAAAATCCATAGTTTGGTGCCGATTCGAAACTGCCGGGGACAGTCACGCTGACGAGCACGTGCGGATCATAGGCGCGGAACTCGATCCCGTCGCGTCGTCCCATCACGGTGTATTTGGCTTCCTCGGTCATATCTACAGGTCTATCACGAGATTTCGGTACCACATCCCAACGCGGTGCGCCGACTGACCTGAATCATTTCTTCGAGGCCAATGCTTTCTTCGCAGCGGACTTGGGAGTGAGAAACACGGTGACTCCGGCGACAAGCAGAGCCGCGAAGAGCTGAATTCCGATGTACGACGGCACGGCTTCGGGTGCCGCACTGGTGTAGGAGTCGGTGAACATGTGCCCGAAGGTCACTGCGGGGTTAGCCATGCATCCGGTCGGCGTAAGGAATATCGCGATTCCCACCCACGCGGGAACCAGCCAGTTCAGACCTTGACCGCCGTTACGGCGAACCATTGCCACAACAATGCCGATGAGTACGCCGGTCGCGAGCAATTCGCTAGCGAGTTGGTTGGGGATAGGAGGCGTTCCGACCGTCATCGTGACGGTCGTTCCCGCCCACAAAAAGTTGGCAACCACAGCGGCAAGAAATCCGCCGACGAGCTGAGCAACAACGTAGGGGAGGGCCCGTTCTACTGGAGAGTTCTTGGTCAGGGTGAGTGCGATCGTCACGGCCGGATTGAAGTGTCCTCCCGAGATTGGTCCGCCCATGGTGATGCCGATTGCGAGCGCAAATGCGCTGACAATTGCGATACCGAAGGTCACCAGTTGGGGAATTCCCAGCTGCGCGAGACCGGTCAGTGCGTACCCGGTGCCAATCTGCGCCACAACGAGAAGCGCGGTTCCGAGGAACTCAACGACAAGGGCGGGGACAAGTGTGTTTTTGGTAGCCATTCGACGACACTAGCCCTTTATTGCCTCTGAAGTCGTGATGACACGGGCAAACTCTCCGTCGAGGCTAGCGGCGTTGACGCGCGCGACGTCGTCGGCGACGATAACCGAACCATCGGCCGATGTTCTGTCGTGAGTGTGCGTCGCGTCGAGGACGAAGTCGACTGAGTATCCAAGATTGTCGGCCATTCTCGCGGTCGTCGAGCAACAATGGTCCGTCGTGATGCCGCAAATGGTCACGCGTGTCACCCCGCGAGATTTGAGCCATCCGTCAAGGTCTGGCGAACCGTAGAAGGCCGAGTTGGTGCTCTTGGTGATAAACAGGTCGTGGGGGCCATCGATCCCTGGCTTGAGGTCATTTCCGGGTTGACCGGGAGATCGGAAGAGCGTCGTGTAGGGAAAGAG
>CAIRWJ010000230.1 GCA_903882245.1 uncultured Microbacteriaceae bacterium
CTGTTGCGCAAGACGGCCCGTCTCGAATCGGATGATGCGCTTGCCGTACTTACCGTTATCGATAACGGCCTCGGCAAACTTGATTTCGGGACCTTCCATTAGGTCTTTCTCCTCTTTATACATGTTTATTCATCCGCATCCACCCCGTGTGGGCGGTTGCGTTTAGTGCTGAGCGAATCGGCTTGCATTTCATGCGCGCGGACGTAACCCTTCGGATCGAATCCCGGCATTGTGCTGGCCACCAGTAGAAATTCACCGACAAATATTCGGTAAACCACCACCGAGGACCAGCTATCTGGTCGCCGTGCTCTCTTAAAGGGTAACAGATGGTCGCGATTTTGCGGGGAAATAGACGAAACCCCCGCGTGGAGGCGGGGGCTTCGAACTTAGGGGTCGCGATTAGCGACGGATGCCGAGGCGCTCGATGAGAGCACGGTAACGGGCGATGTCGACGCCAGCGAGGTAACCGAGAAGGCGCTTGCGGCGACCGACGAGAAGCAACAGGCCACGACGCGAGTGGTGGTCGTGCTTGTGCGTCTGGAAGTGCTCGGTCAGGTCTTTGATTCGCTTCGTGAGAATCGCAATCTGAACCTCGGGCGAACCGGTGTCACCGTCGTGCGTTGCGTACTCTTTGATGATGTCGTTCTTGATAGCAAGATCAAGTGGCATGTGTTCAGTCCCTTCGGTTCGCTGCGCGGTGCCGCACCGGGTTGGTGAAGCGCTCTGACTCCGCGGCCGTTACACGGCAACCTCACAACCTTATCAGCGTTTACGGGAGTGACCTAGCGAGAAGACTCGCTAACGGGCCGTCAGCTGCCCGAGTTGCTGAGTTTTTCGGGCGAGAGCGCCGCGTCAACGTCCTCGAACGACATAAGCCCGGCCTGCACGACAAGTTCGCGAATCGGTGTGCCGGTTGCGAGGGCAGTCTTGGCAAGTTTCGCCGCTTCTTCGTAGCCGATGACGGGAATCAAGGCGGTGATGACTCCGACGCTGCTCGCGACCATCGCCGCGAGACGATCACGGTTGGCCGTGATGCCGTCGACGCAGTTCACGCGCAGAGTTCGGAACGAGTTGGTCATCCACGCGAGCGACTGCAGAATGCTCGAGGCAATGACGGGTTCGAAGGCGTTGAGCTGCAACTGGCCGGCTTCGACTGCGGCGGTGACGGTCGCGTCGGCGCCGATGACGGTGAACGCGACCTGGTTGACGACCTCGGGGATAACGGGATTGACCTTGCCCGGCATGATGCTCGAACCGGCTTGGCGGGCGGGAAGGTTGATTTCACCGAACCCGGCCTGTGGGCCGGACGACAGCAGGCGCAGGTCGTTACAGATCTTTGACAGTTTGACCGCCGCGCGCTTGAGCGTTCCCGACAACGTCATGAAGATTCCGGTGTCGCTTGTTGCTTCAATGAGGTCGGGAGCGGTCACGACAGGGAGCCCGGTGAGTGCGGCGAGGTGTCGGCTCGCGGCTTCGGCATATCGCGAGTCGGCGGTGATTCCTGTTCCGATGGCCGTCGCGCCGAGATTGGTCTCGCAGAGCCACGGAATGATTTCCGACAGGCGCTCGTGGTCTTCGGACAGAGTTGTTCCGAACGAATTGAATTCCTGGCCGAGTGTCATCGGAACCGCGTCTTGCATCTGGGTACGACCGATCTTGACGACGTCGTGGAATTCGGCTCCCTTGTTGCGAAATGCCTGAGTCAGCAACTGGTGTTCGACGAGAAGTCGCTGCAAACCGAACACCATGGCGATCTTGACCGCGGTCGGGTAGGCATCGTTGGTCGACTGTGACCGGTTGACGTCATCGATGGGGTGGAAGTGTTGGTAATCGCCCTTGGCGTGACCGATTTTTTCGAGGGCGCGGTTGGCGATGATCTCGTTGGTCGACATGTTGGTCGACGTTCCGGCGCCTCCCTGCAAAACCCCGAGGACGAATTCGTTGTGGAGCGCGCCGTTGTAGATCTCTTCGCAGACCTCGACGATGAGGTCGGCTTTGGCCGCATCAATCACGCCGATTTCCTTGTTGGCGAGGGCCGCGGCCTGCTTGACGCGCACGAGTCCGCGGATGAAGTCGGGATAGTTCGAGAGCGCACGGCGTGTGATGGGGAAATTATGCAGAGCGCGGGCGGTGTGGATGCCCCAATACGCATCGGCCGGGATGTCCATCTCGCCGAGCGAGTCCGTTTCGGTGCGTGTGGGACCGGTGTACGCGCTTGTCGCCGAGGGATTGAAAATGGGGTCGTCGCTGTCGGATAAACCGAACGACGGAGCCGGGCCAGTCGTGTGAACCATGACTTTCACACTACTCTGGCGAATTCGTTAGTTCCCGAAGAAGTTGTGCGTGTTGGCGCAGGTTTTTGTCGCTAAGCGCTTAGGGTGTGAAATCGTCGTGCAAACCGACGCGCGACAGTTCGATTGACCCGTCTTTGAGTTTCCAGTAGTGCAAGCGACGGGACTGCGCGGTGTGCGATTCGATGTAGGCGCGACGAGCCAGAGCGCCGTCGTCGCGGACAACTTCGGGCTTGCTGTTTTCGTCACCTTCGCGAAGCGGGTGGTCTTCGGTGATGTGTTCCATCGCGTTTCGCCCCGTCACAATGTGAGTCGCGGTCTTGATGGCTTTGTCTTTGCCGTCGTCGGTGAGCGTTTGAAACGTGAGGATGAATGACGGCAATACGCGCCACGGTTGCCGATCGAGCGGGAAGGTTGCGCGGTCGTCGGGCGTGTAGTTGCCGATCCAAAAGGCGCGAATTTCTTCGCGAATCCATTCCTCGACAGTGCCGTATCGACTGCGCCGGTCGGCGACCGACAGCGACTCGGATGCGCCACTGTGGTCTCGCTTGTTGGCGTCTTGCAATTCCTGACGAGCCCGCGACAACTGCCCGCGCAGCGATTCCGCCTGTTCTGCGAGGTCGCCCTCGCGGCGGGTCTTGGCAGACAGCGCCTCGGTGAGGCGACGATTCTGGTCGACGAGTTTGCCCAGTTCGACCTTGTAGTTGGTGATCATGCGCTGAATCTGTTTCGCAGTGAATTCCCCCAGCGACTTGTCGCGCACGGATTTGTCGCTCGTTGAGGCCGAAGATCCAACAATGGGGATTTGACCCGTGTCGGTTCCGATCGACCCGAGTGCCCGCTCGAGTTCGTCAATGTCCAACTGCATGCGGTCGGACAAGACATCCAGGGCCTTCGTGAATTCCTCGGCCTCGCGACGTTCGCGTTCCCACAGTTCTTTGGTCGAGTCGATGAGGTCCATCTTGGATTTCGTGAGCCACGGTTCACCCCCGTCGATGACGGGCGGGGCGGTGGCGATGGGCTCGTCGTCGTCGACATCGGTGTGCCGGAGCCGGAGTCGGCCGCTGGGGCCACGAATCACGCGCACACTAACA
>CAIRWJ010000231.1 GCA_903882245.1 uncultured Microbacteriaceae bacterium
CATCCGGTTCGACACGTCGAACTGGGGAAACGGGGTCGCCAATAGCGAGACCGAGGCCGCCCACTATGTGGGCGATTACCTCGCGAAACTCGGCCTCGATGTCACCTACATTGACTCGGAGCCGGGCCGAACGTCCGTCATCACCCGCGTCGAGGGCGCTAAACCCGACCTTCCCGCGCTCGTCGTTCACGGGCACCTCGACGTCGTTCCGGTCGACCCCGATGCCTGGCGTGTCGACCCGTTCGCTGGCGAGATCCGCGACGGGATGCTGTGGGGGCGCGGAGCGGTCGACATGAAGGACATGGACGCCATGATGCTCACGGCGCTTCGCGAAATCCTCGAGAGCGGCCGGAAGCCCAATCGGACCCTCATCGTCGCATTTTTCGCCGACGAAGAGAACGGTGGGAAGTACGGGTCGCACCACGTCGTCACACAGCACCCCGAGCTGTTCGCCGGCGCAACCGAAGCCGTCAGCGAGGTCGGCGGCTATTCCGTCACCATCGGCGACCAGCGCGCATACCTGTTGCAGACGGGGGAGAAGGCCCTCATCTGGGCGACCCTCACGGCGCACGGAACGGCCGCTCACGGTTCCCGCGTCATCGCCAACAACGCCGTGACCAAACTCGCCGAAGCGGTCGTGAAACTGGGGCGAGAAGAATGGCCGGTCCAGATGACCCGCACCACGACGGCCCTCATCGCCGCGGTCGCCGACATCTTGGGGCTCGACCCGACGGGCGACCCACGCGAAATCATCCGGGCGACAGGTCTTGCAGCCGGATTCCTCGAACCGTCACTGTCCGCAACCTCGAATCCGACGCAATTTAACGCGGGCTACAAACACAACGTTATTCCCGATTCGGCGAGCGCCGCCATCGACATTCGCCCCCTTCCAGGCGACGAGGACGCTGTGTTGGCGAGGGTGCGCGAGATTGTCGGTCCCGACATTGACGTTTCGATTGTGACCCAAGACATTGGGCTCGAGAACACCTTCGACACGCCCATCGTGGACGCGATGGCAAAGGCTCTTCGGGCTCAGGACCCCGACGCGCGGATGCTTCCGTACCTGCTTTCGGGCGGGACGGACAACAAGGCTCTCGCGCTGCTCGGTATCGCGGGGTATGGGTTCGCGCCATTGAGGCTGCCCGCCGACCTCGACTTTCCGTCGCTGTTTCATGGGGTGGACGAACGTGTGCCGCTCGACGCGCTCGATTTCGGTCACCGCGTCCTGACCGATTTCCTTCTCGACTACTAGAACAATGGGCGTATGACACCCCTGGACTACATCAACATCGTTCCCGCGTTGATCCTCGGGCTCATTCAGGGGCTCACCGAGTTCCTTCCGATTTCCTCGAGCGCACACCTGCGCATCACGGGGCTCTTCTTGCCCGGCGCGGAAGACCCCGGTGCGACGTTCACGGCGATCACCCAAATCGGGACGGAACTCGCGGTGTTGCTGTATTTCCGCAAGGACATCGCGAACATCATTCGCTCGTGGTTCCTCTCCGTGTTCTCGCGCCGTCGTGGCGCTGGTCGTTTCCTGACCCCCGAACAGCGCGTGCAGGCGCGCCTTGGCTGGTTCATCATCGGTGGAACCATTCCGATCGCAGTCCTCGGGTTGGTGTTCCAGGACACGATTCGCGAGACATTCCGTTCGCTGTGGTTGATTGGCGCGGTTCTCGTCATTTTCGGCATCATCCTGTGGATCGCCGACAAGGCAGGGCGAACAGACCGCGTACTCGCCGACATGAAACTGTCACAGGGAGTCGCCATTGGACTCGCACAGGCTCTTGCGCTCATTCCCGGCGTTTCGCGTTCGGGTGCCACCATCTCGATGGCTCGGGCGCTCGGGTTCAACCGCGCTGCTGCCGCCCGTTTCGCATTCCTCCTGGCGATACCCGCCGTCCTCGCGAGCGGCATTTACGAGACCTATAGCGCCATCAAAGACCAAATTACGGGCGAAGGTGCAATTCCGACCATCCCGTTCACCTGGTACGAGATCGGTGCGGCAACGGCCGTCGCTTTTGTTGTCGGACTCGCGATCATCGCGTTCCTCATGAACTACCTCAAGAAGCACAGCTTCCTGCCGTTCGTGATCTACCGAATCCTGCTTGGTTGCACCATTCTCGTCTTGCTCACGATGGGTGTCATCCAGCCCTAGGAACTTTGCGGACCTTCGTCGCTCTTGCGCAGGAACTGCTCGAACTCGGCCGCGATTGCGTCACCCGTCGCCTCAGGCCCTGTTGCCGCATCGCGGTCTTCTTCGAGTCGTGCAATGTAATCGCTCATGTCTTCATCGCCCTCGGCGATTTCATCGACCGACTCTTCCCATTCCTTCGCCTGCTCCTCGAACTCGGTGAGGTCGATGTCGAGGTCGGCAATCGAGTTGAGTTCGGTCACGAGCGACAGTGTCACCTTGGGCGACGGCGAGTGCAGCGCATAGTGGGGGACACCCGCCCACAACGACACCGTCGGAATTCCGACCTGTTCAGCAAACTGGGCGATGACCGTCGTTATGCCAATGTGACCCTCGTACTGTGACCGTTCGCAATCCAACAGTTCGCGAACCTGGGCGTTGTCACTCGTGCGACCAACCTCGATCGGGCGAGTGTGGGGAACTTCGGCGAGCGCCGCACCCACCACGATCACGCCGGTGATGTCGGCCGCGAGAGCTTCATCGAGGAACGTCGCTGCAAAAGTGGGCCACGACCGCGATGGTTCGGTTCCGAGCAACACATGAACGCTCGTCGAAATGTCGGTGGGGGAAAACAGCGAGATCG
>CAIRWJ010000232.1 GCA_903882245.1 uncultured Microbacteriaceae bacterium
CGGACAGCAGTCGCCGGAAACGAATCGACAGCCATTCCTGCATAGGATTGTTGGAAGTCATAGTGCAAACAGCCTATGGGTGCAGTCTTTATCCCCCGACCAAGGAGTCCTCATGACATCACTCACCAACGCCACCATCCTTGTCATTGGCGCGACGGGCGGAATTGGGCAAAGCCTGTGCGCCGCGCTTCAGGAAGCCGGCGCAACCGTCATTGGGACGAGCCGCGATGCGGCCACGTTCTCAAGTCTCGCGACCACCACCTCGAGCCAGCGAATTCTCGATCTCGCCGACGGAGATTCCATCGCCGCGTTCTTGGACGACATCGAGGCAGACGGTGTCGTGCTCAACGGAATAATCGTCGCTGCTGGCGTCGTCGGTTTCGGTAACGCCGTTGACGTTCCCGCTGCCGGATTCGACCGCATGATGGCAATAAATGCAACGGGACCGATCCATTTGCTGTCGGCGCTATCCCCCATTGTCGGAAAATCGGGGGACGGATTTGTGGTGACGTTGTCAGGCATGATCGCCGAGACCCCGATGGCGGGCCTTTCGGCATATTCCGCAAGCAAGGCCGCGTTGCACGCATTCAGCGTCGCTGCCGGTCGAGAGTTTCGTCGTATTGGCGTGCGGTTCATCGACGCACGGCCTGGTCACACGGAATCCGGCTTGGCGACGCGAGCGCTCTTTGGCGAAGCGCCAAACTTTGGTGCGGGTCTCACAACCGAGGCCGTCGCGGCGCGGATCGTCGCCGCCATTGTCAACGACGAGAAAGACCTGCCCAGTTCAACGTTCGTCTAGCGAGCCGACAGCGATTATTTCGCGACTTTCCCCGTCAACGCACTCGTCGCGGTGACCGTGGTGTAGCCAGCTTTTGTCGCTGTGACCGTCACGGAAATAGTTTTGCCTTTATCGCTTTTCTGAAGCGCATACGTGGTCCCCGTCGCCGACGAAATGGGGCTACCGTTCCGTCGCCATTGTTGGGACGTTGTCGCGCCCGACTCCCAAGTGCCGACGTCGACCGTGAGAGTATTTCCAACCTTGGGGATTCCCGAAATTGTTGGTGTACCGGTTATCGTAATTTCCGCAGCAACGGCCGGTTGTGTTGTCGCAGACACCACCGAATCTTGGTATCCGGCTTTCGACGCTGTAACCCGAAATGACACAACCTTTCCAACGTCGGCGGATTGAACGACATACGTATTGTCAATGTCACCAGTCGCGGTTTGACCGATGAACCACTCCGTTGATGTCGAAACCCCTGCGCCCCAGCTGCCGATGTTCCCGGTCAGTGTCTCCCCGAATTTTGCTGTTCCCGTAACTGTTGGTGTGCCGGGCGTCAATGTTCGGCGGGTGTCACCCGAAACCGACAACCGGTACTCGCCAACGCTTCCATAGTCGGAGTATCCGGTGGATGCTGCGATCCCGAACCCGAGACCGTCAATCTTGATGTAGTAGGTCGCTCCCTGGGTGACATTCACCGTGACAGAGGCCGGTAGTTCGCTGGGGTTGGCTGAGGCGACGGTCTGATTGCTCGAATTGAGAACTGTAATTGAACAGTCAAGATTTGCACTGTACGAGGGGAGCATGACCGCGATGTCCACGCTGGTGGCCGTTGCTACGAAGCGGAAGTAGTCGACGTCGCTGCGGGAGTGAATCGTTCCACTCGTGGAGGTATTGAGCGAAATGGTGGTTGCCGTCGAGGTGGAGTTTCCAAAATCGTCGGCCACGAGTGAAAGCCCTTGGGATTGCATGACAGCAAAGTCGTCTTCTCGGTTGGTTGCTTTTTTTGAATAATCTCCGTTTGACCATTGGACAAGTGTCTGGCTATAGCCGGCACCCATGATGGGCGCCCAACCACTTCGACCCATGTAATAAGGATCACTTCCTTGACCGTCGTGCGATAGACCAAGATTGTGCCCCACCTCGTGGCTGATGACGTCAGACAAAGTTTTGCCCGAAAAACTCGGGTCGCTGAAAGCAAATGCTGGTGAGTACCATTCCCAATCCCCATCGGGGTCTACGTAATCAAACGTTCCGACAAATGCGACGCCTTGACAACCGGTTGGGCACGCAATATTTGCGATTCCGTTGTTCTCATCCGTAATGAGTGTCCGAACGCCGTATTGGTTATCGCCGTAACTCGTGCGATTAATTGCCGGCTGACCGGGATCTTCCGTTGTGACATCGACGTCGAACATCGAATAGTCCTCGGCGACAGCCGACCACGCATCGATAATTCTTTGCTTTTCGGTCGAGCTAAAGCTCGGAGACCCATCGATTGAATAGGCCGGAACTACCAACGGTACGTAAGCTGACCACGCAGTGTTGGTCATCGTTTGACCGTCGAAATCAAGATAGATGACCTTCGTTGAGCCCGGTCGACTGTGTAACGTGAAGGCATCGGTTAGTGGAATATCCGTCACCACGGGTGCCGCGCGCGTCGTCCCTGAAATCTTTTGGGCGGGCAGCGGCGGATCAACAACGAACGTTCGACCACGAGAGTCAATCTTGACCGTTTCGTCAGCCACCGCCGTTGACCAGGCAGCTTTGGATACACCTGACGACCGTTGCCAGCCCATCGGAACCAAAGCCGATTGTGTTGACACATACTCGCCGAGGGTGGGGTGCCGGGGACCGGCAGAAGTCGGCGCCGAACTGGAGAAACCGGAAATCACACCGAAGGCCAGCACCAACACCGTGGTCATGACAGCCGATTGGAATGGACGCATAATCACGATGATACCCTCCAAACGAGGATGTGATTAAAGACGTTTAGCACGAAGACGACCGATGACGGCCGGGTCGTAACCGCAACACCCGCCGATTATTCTTGCTCCAGCGCTGACCCATTCCTTGACATTCGCGTGGGTCGCAAACTCCGGCGTTCCTGCCCACGACATTGATTCAGCATCCCAGGTCCGCCCCGCGTTGGGGTATACGACGAACGGCAAATCCGTGTCGACACCGGACTGTGTCGGTGTGATGACGGACAGAGGAGA
>CAIRWJ010000233.1 GCA_903882245.1 uncultured Microbacteriaceae bacterium
GCTCGGTCCTTTCCGGGATTCGAACTGCTCAGCGCAACCGCTGCGTCGCCTGCGCATGAACGCGACGTCGTGGCGCGCTACATCCGAGACGCGGTCGCTCGCGGAAACTCGTACGGTGACATCGCTGTCGTCGTTCGCAGTGGGTCGATGGCCGAATCGATGGTGACGCACCTCAATTCGATGTCAATCCCCACTTTCTCGGAAACGACGGGTTCACCACTTCGCGACCACCCCGCGGTGTGGTCGCTTCTTAACCTTGTCAGCATCGGGATAGGGCGTGAGCCGATGACCGCCAGCCTTGCGCAGGAATTACTTCTCGGACCGTTCGGTCGATTGACAACGCTAGACCTTCGTCGGTTCCGTCGAAATCTCCGCAAAGCCGAAATTGCGTCGGGCGGGAATCGGCTTGCCGATGAACTCATGCTCGAGGCACTCACGGAACACGGCACCTTTGAAACCGAAGTGAAGTTCGCCGCCCCCGGTGTTCGCTGGATTGTTGACACGCTTCGCGCACTTCGGTTAGTCGCCGGCCGCCAGATCGACGAATTGTTGTGGGTCGTCTGGGCGCGAAGTGACAGAGAGACGGCATGGACCGCGGCAACGCTTCGCACCGGCCCGGCAGCCGTCAAGGCGCATGAATCACTCGATGCTGTTATGGCGTTGTTCGGAGTGGCGGCGACGTCTCTCGAAAACGTTCCGACCGAATCTGCCGACGTTTTCCTCGACCGTGTCCTCGGACAAACGGTCCCCAACGACTCGCTCACTCCGCGAGCTACGTCCGGTTCCGTTCTTGTCTGCACACCCGCGGCTACCGTTGGTCGTGAATTTGATGTTGTCGTCGTTGCTGGACTGAACGAAGGGGTTTGGCCCAACACACGCCCCCGGAGTGCGCTGCTCAAAGCCAACGAACTCTCATTGGTGCATGCGGGAATTGACCAACGAACGGTCGATTACCGCCGTGACGTGATTTTCGACGAGGTGCGACTTTTCCTCGTGGCCATGTCACGAGCGCGCCACCGAATCCTGGTGACCGCCATTCAATCCGAAGACGAAACCCCGAGCGGATTGTTCCGCATGGTGGCGGGTGAAAAATCTGCAGGAGACGACTTTTCTCGAGCCGTCCCCGCGCACAACTCACGCGGTGGGGTGTTCGTCCCCGAGAGCATCGACGCGAGCATCGGAGACATGGTCGGGCGTCTTCGACACCTGCTCATGTCGTCAACCGGTTCGCCGACGGAACGCGCGCGGGCCGCGGCGGCGCTGCGTTCACTCGCCGACCGAGGAGTCTCCGGAGCACATCCCGACTCGTGGATTGGGTATCGCCAAACGACTCCAATCGAATTGTTTTCGGGGACACACGTACCCGTGTCGCCGTCGAACCTCCAAACCTTTGACGCGTCCGCGCTCGACTGGTTCGTTTCCAGCGTTGCGGGCGGCGCGTCCGGGTTGAGTGCGGCAATCGGAACCCTCGTTCATCGAGCAATCGAAGTTGCGCCCGACGGCACGCGTGATGACATGTGGGCTGCGGTCGAGGAAAAGTGGAACGAAGTGAATTTCGAGGCACCGTGGCTTCGCGCGCAGTGGCTCGCGACAACTCGGTCAATGATCGATGCATTGGCAGATTATGTTCGCGACGTGGCCCTGGACGGCCGGCGGGTCCTGGACAGCGAGAAATTCGCCACGGTCACCCTCTCCACCACCGAAAAAGGAGGACTCGACATCGTGGTGGGTGGCACAATCGACCGCGTTGAACGACACTCCGACGGATCGGTGTCTATCGTCGATGTCAAGACGTCCAAAACTCCGGAATCCGCCAAGGGCGCTGAATCTCATCTGCAACTCAAGGCCTATCAACTCGCCTTTAGCCACAAGGCTTTGGGCGACGCCGTTGCCGAGGCGACCGCGCTTCACTCAGCCGGGTTGTTGTATCCCCGCGTGGCGAGCACGAATTCTCGGTACACCGTTCGTAGCCAGTCTGCGATGGATGCGGCGGCTCTCGACGACTTTACGAACAAGGTCATTGGCATGGGGGTGGCGATGCATTCCGAACGATTCACCGGACCCGAAACCGCACCCGAATACTCGGGTGCGCGCGACCTCGAGACCACGTGGGTCAGAATCTCCGAGGTGAGCTCTGATGAATAATCTCGATCCACGAATGTTAGACAAACTCCTCGGACTCGGATTCGAACCTGTTGCCGAACAAGCCGACGTTATCGACATGAGCCCGGAAGGAATCCACCTCGTACTCGCAGGCGCCGGCAGTGGAAAAACCGAAACGATGTCTCTGCGTGCGCTGTGGCTCGTTGCGACCCACGGGATTCGACCGGAAGAAGTCCTCGGGCTGACCTTCACACGAAAAGCCGCCCGCGAACTCGCTGAACGGTTCCGACGACGCATCGCGCTCCTCCGTCATCGTCGCGCAGAGTTCGCGGCACTGGGCGTCAACATCGACCACCTTGTCGACGACGACCACGGATTTGCGACACCGACCGTGTCCACCTACAACGCGTTCGCATCCGAGATATTTGCCGAACACGCCGCCAGGATTGGGTGGGACTCGGATTCGCCCGTGATCACTGAGGCGACGGCGTACGCGATTGCCCGTGGCGTCGTCACAACGTGCACCGATTCACGTCTCGGTGAGTATGACCTTTCGCTCGATGCCGTCATCGATGCGGTCATTCGACTGGCATCCGAACTGGGCGAATTCGATGTTACGAACGACTCCGAGCTCATCACCTATGCCCGCGAGGTCGCTCAACGTAGCGAACTGCCGGGCAAGACAACCGTCGAGATGGAAAAGTTCCGCGCCAAGTTGAAGGCTGTTGGTGCGCTAGAGGTCTTGCTTCCCCTTTCCCGCGAATTTATTCTCGAGAAACAGCGCCGTGGTGTCGTCGAATTCTCTGATCAAGTCACGTTTGCGCGACGCATCATCCAACAGTTTCCGAGTGTGGCGCAGTCATACCGCGACCGTTTCAAGGTTGTCATTCTTGATGAATATCAAGACACGTCGTTTTCGCAGACGAGTCTGTTCTCGGAACTCTTTGGGCCCGAACGTGTCACGGCCGTCGGTGATCCGAACCAGTCGATTTACGGGTGGCGCGGTGCGAGCCCCGCGAACGTCGCGTCCTTCCACGATGACTTCCACGTGGCCGAAGGAGAGCGCACTCACCGGCCACTCGTCACCTCGTGGCGAAACGGAACGGCAATTTTGGCGGCAGCGAACGTCATTCTCGACAATCGCACCGAACAAAATCCTTTAGACGTCGATCGCGTGAACTCGTTCCCCGATGCATCACGCTTCGACATCGAGGGAACCTTCGCTGCCAGCACCTCGACCGAAGCGGATCGACTAGCAAAATGGTTCCAACGCCACCTCGACCCGGCGAGGTCCGGCCGGAAGGCGGCCGACGCGCCACCGACCATGGCGATGCTCATTCAAACCCGCACCCATCTCGACACCTTCCTGCGGGCGTTCGATGACAACAATGTTCCCTACCGCTTGTTGGGTGTCGCCGGCATTTTGGGCAACCCTTTCATTGCCGACCTTTACTGTGGGCTCTCGGTTGTTGCCGATCCGGGGAAAGGTGCGCGACTTGTTCGATTACTCGGCGGAGCGCGCTGGCAGGTATCGGTCAACGACCTGTGGTCGCTGCACAATCACGCCCGCAACGTAGCGACGTCGTATACGTCACACGACCAACGTGCACGACTTGGCAGTTCGCTCGTGGAGGACGAATCGGACTCACTCGTAGACGCACTTGATTCCTTGCGGTACACCGCGCGCGATGCCGTCGAGACGGACAATTCCTACGACAAACACGTGTCTTTCAGCGACGAGGGCTGGGAACGCCTGGTCCACGCCTCACAGTTCTTTCACGACTTGCGTTCCCAGGTTGATGTGTCTATCCCCGATATGGTCAACCTCACCGCCACCGCTCTCCAACTCGATGTCGAAGGGGCCGCGTCACTTCACCACTCACCGGCCGCGTATCGCGAGGCCTTCGACGACCTCGTCCACTCGTACCTTGCGATTCCGTCCGAACATTCGCTGCGTGGTTTTGTTGCGTGGCTTTCCGAGGTGGAAAAACGCGAACGGATGACCCCCC
>CAIRWJ010000234.1 GCA_903882245.1 uncultured Microbacteriaceae bacterium
TGTCACCGCGCGGAAGCACGTCTGGCATCGTCGCGACTGCTCGATTCGCGAAAGTGCCCGTCACACGGTAGCGGTTGGGCTTAGGCGAAAACGCCACCGTGGGAGGTCTACGACCTGTTTTTCCTCACATGCACGGGCCGATCACGTTTCGGGACATATTCTGCACGAGTTCGCCCAGCGAGATACGACCCGACGACGACCAACGGAAATCCGATCAAGATACCCGTCGTAATCGGTTCCGCCAAGAACACGATTCCCAAAACTGTTGCCACCAACAGGTTGACATAGGTGATGAGCGTCGCGCGACGCGGTCCAACATGTTTGATGAGGGCGAAAAAGAGCACAAACGCCAGCGCCGAACTAACCGAACCGAGAACGAGCACCGCTATCCATGCGTCGGCCGTCGGCTGGGCGGCGATATCGGTGGGAAGGGTGAACGCCGCGAAAGGCGCATAAATGATGGAAACCATCGCGAGAGACACGGCACTCAGGGATAGGCCAGAAACGTTGGGCATCGTTCGTCCGGCCACAATCGGTGCGATGGCGTAACACACGGCGCTGATGGCCAACATGAGGACCGGAATTAAATCGATAGCACCAGTCATTGCATCGATTCAGACAAGTGAGAACACTCCCAGAAATCCGATGACCAATCCCGTGATGGTTGCGGGGTGTCGCGCCGCACGGTCCCCGAGGAATGTCCCTGTGATGAACGCCGCGATGAAGGGAATTGTCGTCATCATGAGACCTGCGAGGCTGCTTGCCGTCGACCGTTCCGCCTCTGTGATCAACCACCATGGCCCCACCATTTCCAGGGCGGCGAACAGCAGTGCTCCGCGCCAATGACGGAGCGTCGACATCAATTCACGACGTCGAATGACAATCGGAAGCAACAGAAGGGCCCCAATTGTGACTCTTAGCCACACGATGCTCGGGGTGCTGAACGACGACGTCGCGATGGCGATGAAGTAGTAAGGAATTCCCCAGGCAACGCCGACGGCAAGGAATAACGCAAGCGCGGATCTCGGCACGATGATCAGCGTTTACTTTGCGCGCTTCGAGGAACCCGAGCGGATTTCAGCCAGAATTTCGCGCGTCTCTCGGTGGGCGGCCATGACCGCTGCGTGCGTTTCATTGTCCCGTCGCTCGGTTTTGCGCGATTGAACGTTTTGCCCGACCATGATGATGGGGAGCAAGACGAGCTGCAAAAAGGTTTGCGCGACCCATGCGACAATGATCACGGGATCGCCGGTCGCGAGCGCAGCCGGAAGCGAAATGATGGCGAGTACCGTGAAAGCGATTGCCGCCCACATTGTTCCGACAACCGAGGTGATCCGTTCGCCCCAGCGTTCGAGCATCGAACTGAGTCGGTTATTCATGTCGGAATTTTTGGCCACGTCAGCAGTCTAATTGTTGTGGAGACTAGGGGAATCGAACCCCTGACCTCCTGCTTGCAAAGCAGGCGCTCTACCAATTGAGCTAAGTCCCCGTTTTTTACGGTTTCGGGAAACCGTGTGGGGCTACCAGGACTTGAACCTGGGACCTCTTCGTTATCAGCGAAGCGCTCTAACCACCTGAGCTATAGCCCCCAAACCTACCCGAGCCTATCGCATTTAGGTTCACCCGAAAAATCGGCTATGTCGTCCCCGCTTTTAGTCGTTAGTGAACGCGACCCGTATTCCACCGGTAATGCGGGCGATGAAGTTGAACCCCAGGGCCGCAAACCCTCCGATGGCGGTTCCACACACGACACTCGCGATGACCTGAATCAACGTGAAGACGAGGACCGACGGGAACGACATGAGGTTGGTGAGCCCCATGAAGTCAATTCCGACAATTGAACTCACGATCCCGTTCAGCGTGTCAACAACCCCAAGAACAGTAAAAATGAGCCAACCCAGAATGTTGACAACGGCAAGAATCAGCGAGAGCGTCAGCGATACGATGAAGGAGTTTCGTGTTGCCGACCAAAAGTCGATGTGAACGAGGCGAAGTCGAACCTGCTTTTCCGCGGATTCTTTACTCATGGTCAGTCTCTTCCATTTCTGTCATGTCTGATTCGTCCGATTCCGTCGAATCGCTTTCTTCTATCGAGTCTAGATTACGCTCTACGTTTCGAGCGATCGCGAGTATTCGATCTCCTTCGTCGGGGCGAGCGAAGACAACACCCATGGTGTCCCGGCCCTTCGCGGGGACGCCATCAACACTCGAGCGCACGACCTTTCCCCCTTCCATGATGACGAGGACCTCGTCGCCATCATCCACGATCAGGCCACCGGTCAATCCGCCGCGCTCGTCCGTCAATTTCGCGACCTTGATGCCGATCCCGCCACGGTTCTGAACACGGTATTGGCTCACCTCGGTGCGTTTCGCGAAGCCACTTTCAGTGACGACAAAAACGTATCCGACGTCAGAGACAACCGCCGCCGACAACAATTCGTCGCCGGTTCGGAGTGAGAGCCCCTTGACGCCCGCCGTCTTTCGACCGGTCGGGCGCAGGCTGGCGTCATTTGCGGCGAAGCGAAGCGACATACCCGCTCTAGACACGAGCAAAATCTCGCTATCGGAATTGACCAACATTGCGGACACCACTGCATCTAGGTATGTCGGTTGACCCTCGTCGTTGAGAACGGCTTTTCCGTCTTTGCCTTTTTCTACCGCAAGGTCAATGGCAAAGACTCCACCGGTTCGGTTGGTGTCATAGTCAGTGAGCTTCGACTTCTTGACAAGCCCTTTACCTGTTGCGAGGACAAGATATTCCGCTGCCGCATAGTTTCGGACGTCGAGTATTTGTGCCACCGATTCGCCTGGCAAGAGCGCGAGCAAGTTAGCGATGTGCTGTCCTTTTGCGTCGCGCGCAGCCTCGGTGACCTCAAAGCCTTTGGCGCGATACACGCGGCCTTTATCGGTGAAGAACA